>JANONL010000030.1:0-16347 GCA_031420815.1 Sphingomonadales bacterium
ATACCATCGGAGCGATGTCCTGCAATCCGGCGATTGGTGGGCTTGGCAAGGGGCATCTGGTGCGAGAGGTCGATGCCTTTGACGGGCTGATCGCGCGCGCAGCGGACGATGCCGCGATCCATTACCGGATGCTCAACGCATCAAAGGGTGCGGCGGTGCAAGGGCCAAGAACACAAGCCGACCGGAAATTGTTCAAGGCGTCAATCCAACGGCAGTTAGCGGCGACGCCGAATTTGGAGATCATCGAGGGCGAGGCTGCCGCGTTGCTGTTCGCCGACACGGCCGAGACAGTCATTGCCGGTTTGGCGTTGGCGGACGGCAGCGAGATCAACGCCTCGGCGGTAATTCTGGCCACAGGGACGTTTTTGGGCGGCAAGTTGTTTCGCGGCGAAGAACGACTGACCGGCGGCCGAATAGGCGAAAACTCTGCGTTGAAGCTCGCAGCACAAATTCGCGGGAGCGGTCTGCCAATGGCACGGTTGAAAACGGGTACGCCGCCGCGACTCGACGGCCGGACCATCAATTGGGCACGCCTTGATCGTCAGCCTTCGGATGATGGTGATTGGACGATGTCGGCGATGACGCCACGCCGCCATGTGCCGCAATTGGCCTGCGCCATGACCCGGACCAACGCGGCGACGCACGATATCATCCGGGGTGGTCTGGATCGTTCGCCGTTGTTTGGCGGCGATATTGCAGGGCAGGGGCCGCGGTATTGTCCATCGATCGAAGACAAGATTTTCCGCTTTGGCGACCGTGACGGGCATCAGGTTTTCCTGGAGCCCGAGGGGCTGGACAGTCATCTGGTTTATCCCAATGGCATATCGACTTCGCTGCCTACTGACATTCAGCAGGCGATGGTCCGGTCGATGGCTGGGCTTGAAGAGTGCGACATTGTCGTTCCGGGTTATGCGGTGGAATATGACTATGTTGATCCGCGTGCACTTGATTCAACGCTGGCCGTGCGCGGCTTTTACGGGTTGTATTGCGCCGGACAGATCAATGGCACGACGGGCTATGAGGAAGCTGCCGCGCAAGGGTTAATCGCTGGAATGGGTGCAGCCTCTAAAGCACTGGGTCGCGCCATGCCGCCGCTCGACCGTTCCAATAGCTATATGGCGGTGATGGTCGATGACCTGATATTGCAGGGAGTGACCGAGCCTTACCGGATGCTTACCGCGCGTGCCGAGTATCGCCTGCGCCTCAGGGCGGATAATGCCGCGACACGGCTGACACCGATGGCAGTTGAAGTTGGCGCTACATCTGCTGAGCGACGCTACGCATTCGAGCGCCGTAAGGCGGAAAAAGACGCGCTCGAAAGAGAGCTGAGTATTCCTGTCAGTGCTGACCGCCTGATTAAATCCGGTCTGGAAGTTAAGCGCGACGCGGGAAAAATGCCGCTTTATGATTGGCTGCGATATCCCACCGTCACCGTGCGCCAGCTGCTTGCCGTTTCACGTGAAACCGATCTCAAGGCGATATCCGACACCGCGCTGATCGCAGAAATCGAGCAGGATGGGCGCTACGCACCATATCTTGATCGGCAGGACGCCGAAATCCGCGATCTTGCGGCGAACGAACGCATCAGCCTGCCGGTGTCGATAAACTACCGGTTAGTGGGGGGACTTTCGAACGAGATGGTCGAGCGACTGGACGCAGCGCGCCCGGAAAATCTTGCTGCCGCAGCGCGTGTTCGCGGGGTTACGCCGGCAGCCCTGGCAGCGATACTGGTCCACGCCAAGCGCGCTTCGTCAAACAGTATTGCTGCATGACCGAAGAGCAAGCGCAGGATTGGTTGCGCGCGAACTTTGATGTTTCACGTGAAACATGGGAGCGGCTTGAGGCTTTTGTCGCCTTTTTGCGGCGTGAGGCAGCCAGCCAAAATCTGATCGCGGCATCGACGCTGGAGAGCATTTGGAGCCGCCATGTCGTCGACAGTGCGCAGCTTTTGAAGCTGCTACCCGGGGGCATTCCCAAGGCGGGCGGCAGCTGGATCGATCTTGGTTCGGGGGCTGGCTTTCCCGGTATAGTGGTCGCCATTCTTAGTGAGTATGACGTGACGTTGGTTGAATCGCGCGCCATGCGTATCGACTATCTGCAGCGAGCAATCGGATTGTTGGGCCTGGAAGGCAAAGCGACGTTGGCGGGCATGGGGCTGGAACGCCTCGGAACTGCCCCATATTCGGTCATATCCGCCCGGGCATTCGCGCCGTTGCCGCGGTTGTTCGATCTTGCGGCGCGATTTTCCACAGATAAGACGATCTGGCTGTTACCAAAGGGCCGAAATGCGGTTAAGGAATGGCAAGAGGTTCAATCGGTCTGGACCGGCAATTTTCGCATCGAACCCAGTGTCACCGATGCAGAATCGGGAATATTGGTCGGTCAACTGTCCGGAATGAGGCAAAAAGCACGATGATTCGCATTGCCATAGCAAATCAGAAAGGCGGCGTCGGCAAGACCACGACCGCGATTAACCTTGGAACTGCCATGGCTGCCAGCGGTTGGCGCTGTCTGCTGATCGATCTTGACCCGCAGGGCAATGCGTCAACCGGGCTGGGCCTCAAACAGGTTGACCGCGTGCACAGCAGCTATGATTTGCTTCTGGGTGATGCCTCGTTGAGCGACGCCGCTATCCCGACGCTCATTCCGGGGCTGGATATCATCCCGGCGACGGTCGATCTGTCGGGCGCCGAGGTCGAACTCGTCGAGTTCGAGGACCGGACACACCGGTTGCAGGCCGCATTCAAAAAATCGACGCGCGATTGGGACATTTGTTTGATTGATTGCCCGCCTTCGTTGGGGCTGCTGACGATCAATTCGATGATCGCAGTCGATTCGGTTCTTGTGCCTCTGCAATGCGAATTTTTTGCGCTTGAGGGATTAAGTCAATTATTACAGACGGTTGAACGTATTCAAAAGCGGTTTAACCCTGAACTCTCGATCATGGGCGTCGCGCTTACGATGTTTGACCGGCGCAACCGCTTGACCGATCAAGTTGCTGATGATGTGCGCAGCTGTTTGGGCACGTTGGTGTTTGAAACCGTGATTCCACGCAACGTGCGCCTGTCCGAGGCACCAAGCCATGGCCTGCCGGCATTGGTATATGATCACAAATGCAGCGGGTCGGAGGCTTATATGAAGTTGGCGCGCGAGTTGATTGGCCGATTGCCGGCAAGAGAGCTCGCCGCGTGACGCCGCCCGACGATTCGGTCGAAAAGTCGCCGCTGCGCAAGAAAATGGGGCTGGGGCGTGGGCTCGATGCGTTGTTGGGAGAGGCGCTTCGCGGCGAGGTTGCACCGCAGCCAGCCAGTATTACGGCGAATGCATCGGTGCAGGGCGTGGCCACGATCGCGATTTCGGACGTTCACCCGAACCCCGACCAGCCACGCCGTCATTTTGCCGAAGATAAGCTGGTCGAGTTGGCTGCTAGCATATCGCGGCACGGTGTTATCCAGCCGATTGTTGTCCGCCCGCATGCCGGGGCGTATCAGATTGTGGCGGGCGAAAGGCGTTGGCGCGCGGCCCAACGCGCGCAAATTCATGATATTCCGGCGGTCGTCCGCAATTTTAATGATGCCGAAACGCTTGAAATCGCTCTGCTGGAGAATATTCAGCGACAAGACCTGAACCCGATTGAAGAAGCCGAGGCTTACCGGAAGCTGACCGAGATGTTCGGGCATAGCGCCGCAGCGCTCGCTGATCTTGTCCACAAATCTCGTAGCCATGTCGCCAATATGATGCGGCTGTTAGACTTACCACCCGCGATTCGCGAGCTGGTGATCGAGGAAAAGCTCAGTATGGGCCATGCCCGTGCGTTGCTGGGCAGCGATGACGCCGTCCGGCTGGCAATGGTGGTTATCAAGCAAGGACTTTCGGTCCGGGAAACCGAAGCCTTGGTCAAAAAAGGCCGAGCTCCGACCGCCACCGCAAACCGGCTAGACCGTGGCAATCCAGTCAACGCCGATATCCGCGCGGTTGAAACGCATCTTGGGGATTTGCTCGGCCTAAAAGTCAGCATAAGCCAAAAGAAAGCAACCGGGGCTGGCGCGGTGACGTTTGAATATAACAGCCTTGATCAACTCGACATGCTTTGCCAACGGCTTACGGGTGAAAAATTCTGAGCTTTGTCGATAATTTTTCGGGATGCCGCTTGGCAGGTTAACCTTTTGCGACCTGCCAATGGTATTCAAACCCGCACCACAGCGTGAGTTCAGATATCTTAACCACGGCTGTTTCACCTTTCGGCGGATAGTCTTGTTAACCAAGACGAAAAGCAAAGCCTTATGATTCGATGTGCATAAGCGAGCCAGAATGCAGTGGGGCATTCCAATCTGCTTTTGTCACGAAGGACCAGAATATGTTGAACATGAAAAAAGTCGCCCTGATCGGCGCGCTCGCCGCTGCTGGCATGGTTTCTAACGCCGCCAACGCCGCAACCGTATCCGCAACTGCGAAAGTTGATATCCTAGCGCCTGTAACGCTGGCCCAAACAGCCGGACTTGACTTCGGTGTTGTCGCGGCTGGTGCAGCTGCGGGTACCGTTACGTTGCCGACCGGTTCAGACGTTCGTACCTGCTCTGTCGGCCTCGCTTGCGTCGGCGCGGCTCAGCGCGGTGCTTTTGCTGTAACCGGCGCTAGCACGTACACCATCGCGATCACCGTCGCGGCATCGACGACGCTTACCGGCGCAGGTGCCCCGATGGTCCTGGCGCTTAACCCAGGGGCGGCTTCGGTTGTTGCCACCGGTCTTCCGCAAACCTTCTATGTCGGCGGCACTCTGACCGTCGGCGCGGCGCAAACTGCGGGCACCTACATCGGCACCTATAACGTGTCGGCCGACTACCAATAATCGTCCACGCTTCAGCGTAGACTATTAAAGCCCCCGGCTGCCGATGCGCATCCGGGGGTTTTATTTGTCCAGCCTCATCATCGTTAGCCGCTTGGTAACCATATTCGGGCATCATCGCTGTTGGACCAGTGCGGCTTGACCGAGCCGCGCGCGAATATGTGGATGGGATTATTATGCGCAATCGGCTTGCAATAGCGTGTTGGAACCTGACGGTTGGGATAGCTTTAGCGTCAGTCGCTTGGGCTGTGCCGGTGGTATTGCTGGCGACACCGGCCAATGCAGCGGGCGACCTTTTGGTTGCGCCCACGCGAATCGTGCTCGATGGACGGCGCGGGACCGAGGTGATCCTCAACAACACCGGCTCAGAGGAGGCAACCTACCGGATTTCGCTCGAGCTGCGGCGGATGAATGACATGGGCCGTCTAGAGGACGTGGCGGTCGAAGGTGCCAATGACACCGAAAAGGCTGCGCTTGCGGTCATCCGTTATGCGCCACGCCGCGTGACGCTTCCGCCCAATCAGCCGCAGTCGATCCGCATCGGTTTACAGCCGATGGATACCTTACCCGACGGCGAATATCGCGCCCATATGTTGTTCCGCGCAATTCCCAAGGCACAACCCGTTACAGAAGCACAGGATGCCGGTAACGGTCTGAAAATTCAACTTATTCCGATTTATGGAATCACCATACCGATCATTGTCCGAAAGGGAAAACTGGAGTCGACGGCGGCATTGGCGAACGTGCAGATCGCGACGGATAATGAGGGGCCGACACTGCAATTCGACCTGACGCGCAAAGGCGCGCGTTCGGTCTTTGGCGAGATCCATGTGACCAGACCAGGCGTTGCCGAACCATTGATGGTCGCCAAAGGTATTGCAATCTACCCCGAGGTTCCGAGCCGACAGGTATCGCTGCCTTTCGGTCCCGAACTTGCGGCCAAGATGCACGGCGAAGTGGTGATTTCTTATTATGAAGCACCCGAAGCAGGCGGCGGGCTGATCAGCCAGGTCCGCACGGTTCTTCCTTGATCCGTTGAACCAGAGGCAGGCTTGACCAGGGCCAGCAATGCAAAACATTTATCATAATGGCCGCAGGGCCCTGATGGCGATGGCCATGGCAGTCGGGATGACAATGATCCCGGCTGCGCCATTGTTTGCCGGGAACTGGCAGGCCAGTGACGATGATGCTCTGCTGTTCGATGTCCGCGTAGGCCAATACCGCGTTGGCGACGGCGTGCGCGGATATCAGACCGACAGCGGCATTTGTGTCGATCTGGCGGATGTGATTATTGCTTTCGACCTGCCGGTCCGGCTCGATAAGAAGTCGCGCCGCGCAACTGGCTGGTTATTCGAAGAAAGCCGCACATTCACCCTCGACCGCGAAGCCAGCACAGTACAAATCGTGAACAATAACCACAGATTGAGCGCCGATGACGTGCGCGACGTGCCAGAGGGTTGGTGCGTCGATACCAGGACGCTGGCACGCTGGCTTAACGTCGAGGTGCAAGCCGACCAATCCAACGCATTGCTTATCATCAAGGCCGACCGCAAGTTGCCGTTTGAAATGGCCGAACAACGCAAGGCAAGGGCGGGCAAAGTCCGCCCGGCAACGCAGTTCGACCTATCTAGCCTGCCGCAGGCGAAAGACCCGTACCGGTTCTGGCGAACGCCCTCGATCGACGTCGTGGCGTCAACCGGAGTAAGCCGCGACAAGCGCAATGGTAACCGGTTCGATGCGCGCTACGAGATTTTTGCCAGCGGCGAGATAGCGGGCGCGTCGTTCGATGCCCGGCTTTCCTCGAATGATCGCGCTGTGCCGGAAAGCCTGCGTTTGCGCGGTTATCGGACCGACCCGGCGGGTGGCCTGCTCGGCCCGCTTAACGCAACCCATTTCGCGCTGGGCGATGTGTCGACCAATTCCACACCGTTGGGTATCCAGACCACCGCCGGGCGCGGAGCGTTTGTTACCAACCGGCCGCTGGGCCGCGCCGAAAGCTTTGACCGCACTACCTTCCGGGGCGAACTGCCCGACGGATGGGATGCCGAACTCTACCGCAACGATCAGCTGATCGGCTATTCCCAAAGCCGGGGCGACGGGCGGTACGAGTTTTTGGACGTAGCTTTACTCTTTGGACAAAACCGGTTCGAGGTCGTGCTTTACGGACCCCAAGGGCAGGTGCGCCGTGATGTGCGGATGATACCGGTTGGTCTCGACTCGATTCCGCCGCGCGAAACTTATTATTGGGCGGCGGTTCAGGATGCCGGGCGTGACCTTATAAACTTTGGCGATATTGACCCTGCCGACTATCTCGGCTGGCGCGGCGGTTTCGGTCTGGAACGCGGCATCGACGCCAGGACGTCAATCGCCGGATCGTGGTTCACCGCGATGCTGCGCGGCGAGCGCCAGAATTACCTTGAGGGCTCGGTCCGGCGCGCCCTTGGACCGGCACTGGTCGAGCTGGCGGCGTCCAGCAACTTGCGCAGCGGCTATGCATTTCGCGGGCAGGTGCTGGCGCAGGTCGGCGAAACGCTGGTCAGCGGCGAAAGTGCGTGGCTGCTCGGCGGATATCAAAGCGAACGGTATGATCGCGACCTGCGCCGCCGCAACAGCCTATCGGTTGATCATAGCTTTAAGTTTGGCCGCCAATATTTGCCGCTCCGTGTCGAAATCAGCCAGAGCATCCGATCGGATGGCAGCCAGACCCTTGAAGTTGGTTCAAGACTATCGTTTAATATCACGCAGTTAAATGCAAGTACCGAACTGAGGTGGGAAAGGAACAGCAACAGCGGCGGCGGCGACCCACAATCACGACTTGAGGCAACATTGCGATTATCGGGTCGCATCGGCGGCGTCCGTTTGCGCGGTGAGGCCGAGTTCGGGCTGACCGGCGACAGCGGCTTTCGCGAATCGAAACTGACCGCAGAATGGCGCGCGGGCGAGAAATCTGACTGGCGCGCCGAAGCGGGGTATTCGGTCACGGATTCGCGCGGGAGGCTGGCCATCGGCCACACGCGCCGCTTCAAACATTTTGCGCTGACCGGTCAAATCGAAGCGGCAAGCGATGGTTCTTTAGCCGCAGGTCTAAGCCTCGCCTTCAGCCTTGGCCCCGATCCACGGAGCGGTGGCATCCGCGTTGCTTCGGAAAAGCTGGCATCGTCGGGACAGGCGCTGGCTATCGTCTATCAGGATGAAAATGCCGACGGCATCCGTCAACCGAACGAGCCTTTGGAAAAGTCAGTCGAACTGACCGCCGGACTTTCGGCGCGCGGCGACCCGACCGATGCCGAAGGCCGCACGATTATCGACGGATTACAGCCGTTCGAACCGGTGCTGATCGGTATCGACACATCGAGCCTGCCCGATCCGTTCGTCCAGCCGGCGACCAGCGGTGTTGTCGTCACCCCGCGCCCCGGTGTTCCGGTGATAATCGAGCTGCCATTGGTCGCGGCGGGCGAAATATCGGGCAATTTGCAACGCGAAGGCGGCAAGACCCTGAGCGGCGTCGATCTAGAGCTGATCGACAGGAACGGACGCGTGGTTAAAACGACCCGGTCCGAATATGACGGGTTCTTCCTTTTCGAATTTGTGCCTTACGGGACGTATAAACTGCGCGTTGCCGCATTGTCGGCAACCGTAATCGGTGTCGACCCACAATTGCCCAATCTTGCCGAACTGGGTCGCGGCAAGCCTGTCGCCGACCTGGGGATAATAACCGCACGCGCTGTCGGACGCCTGGCGGTGCTCGCCAATCCTCCGCAGGGACCCTAGATTGCCGATACTCTTGCATCTCCTGCGGTAACCAATGCGTAGCTGTTGCCGAACACCAATATAGCGAATAGTTTGGTGGCGAGGCAGGAGCGCGCGAGATGGCGGATATCGAACCAAGCTTTACAGCAAAGGTGCTGAAACCCGGCGATGTAATCAAGCGTCACCGCCTGTCGACGCGTGTCTGGCACTGGGTCAACGCATTGACATTATTGGTGCTTTTGATGAGTGGCCTGATGATCTTCAACGCCCATCCCCGGCTCTATTGGGGGCAATATGGTGCTAATGACGACCGCGCTTGGCTGGTTATCGACGATGCGGGCAATACCGGCTTCGTCGAGCTCGCCGGGGTGCGTGTCGACACCACCGGCGTGCTGGGCGTGTGGGCAAATGCCGAAGGCAAAGTGCAGCGGCGCGCGTTTCCGCACTGGATAACCATACCCTCGGGTTATGACCTACAGGCTGCTCGCCGCTGGCACCTCAGCTTTGCCTGGGTACTTGCACTGGCGTTGACGGCCTACATGGTCCGATCACTATGGAACGGGCATGTGAAACGCGATCTCCATATTCACAGGCGTGAATGGTCGCCAAAGCATATCTGGCACGACATCAAAGACCATGCGCGGCTGCGCTTTCCAACCGGTGCAGCCGCCAAGGACTATAATATATTACAGAAAATCAGCTACATAGGTGTAATATTTGTTCTCTTGCCGCTGATCATCTTTACCGGTCTCACGATGTCACCTGCGATGAACGCTGCATGGCCGTGGCTACTCGATATCTTCGGTGGCCGGCAATCGGCGCGCTCGATCCACTTCATCTGCACCTTTGCGCTGGTGGCATTCTTCTTCGTTCACATAATAATGGTGGTGCTTGCCGGGCCGGTCAACGAAGTTCGCTCGATGATTACCGGCCGGTACCGCTTGCCTGGAAAGATTGAAGCGCCTGATTCCGCTGCAATCGAAGGAGAACCAGCATGACCGATGGCAAAATCGTCATGCCGCGTCGCCGTTTCCTCACCGGTGCTGCGCTCGGCACCGGCGGGCTTTTGCTATCGGGTTGCGACGCGTTGACCGAAAACGCCGGGTTCCGCTCGGTTCTGCGCAGCGGCGAAGCGCTCAACAAAACGGCGCAGCGGCTGATATCGGATCGGTCTGCTTTGGCGCGCGAGTTTTCAGAAAGCGATATCTCGCCGATATTTAAGGCCAACGGCTCGATCAGCGGTGCAACGCCGGAATATGCGGCGCATGTTGCCAGTCGCTTTGCCGATTGGCGGCTGAAGATAGATGGGCTTGTTGCCAACCCGCTAAGTCTTTCGCTCGCACAATTGAAAGCAATGCCGTCGCGGACGCAGATTACGCGGCATGACTGTGTCGAAGGCTGGAGCGCGATCGGAAAATGGCGCGGTACACCGCTGGGGATGCTTTTGAAGCAGGTGGGGCTATCGACCCAAGCGCGCTATGTCGTGCTTCACTGCGCCGACAGTTTCGGGGCCGACCCCTATTATGAGTCGATCGACCTGATCGATGCCTTTCACCCGCAAACGATATTGGCGTGGAGCATGAATGGCGAGCTTCTGCCAGTCCGCCACGGCGCGCCGCTGCGGCTGCGGGTCGAACGGCAATTGGGCTACAAGCACGCCAAATATGTGATGCGCGTTGAGGCCACCGATGACCTGAAGAAATTCTACAGGGGCAAAGGCGGCTATTGGGAAGATGCAGTGGACTATGACTGGTATGCCGGAATTTAGGGTTGCGATTCTGCCCGTCTGATGGTCAAAGCTTTGGCATGATCCAAGGAACCCCGACCCAATGAAGACCCGAGCCGCCGTTGCTTTTGAAGCGAACAATCCAAATCGACCCGCTGATTGCCGATGTGCGCAGCCTGGAACAGATAAACAAAGGCTTTGACCTGACGCACGCGGGTGAGAGCATTCGCGTCGTCGTCATTTACTGAACCAAAAGGAGAGAGAATATGTACAGTCACATGATGGTGGGCAGCAACGACATCGCCCGCTCAAAAAAATTCTACGATGCAACCTTCGCTGCAATGGGTGGCCGGGCAGGTTCCGAAGACCCCAAGGGTCGGCTCATTTATATTCACAATAATAGCATGTTCCTCGTCACGCCGCCGATCGATGGTGAACCGGCGACGCACGGCAATGGCTGCACCGTCGGTTTTGCGATGACACCCGAACAGGCCGATGCCTGGCATCAGGCGGGTGTCGAAAATGGCGGTACAGCAATAGAAGACGCGCCAGGCGTACGCGAAGGCGGGGGCATGAAGCTTTATCTTGCCTATCTGCGCGATCCCGATGGCAACAAGATTTGCGCGTTGCACCGCGTTACGGATTGAGCCCGAATGACGTTGGAAACCGTATCGAGCAACACTGCTTTCGGCGGTGTTCAGGGCGTTTACAAACATCCGTCAAGCGCCACGGGGACGGAGATGTCGTTCGCTGTTTTCGTGCCGCCGCACGAAGCAGGCGCTAAATTGCCGGTGGTCTGGTATCTGTCGGGCCTGACCTGCACCCATGCCAATGTCACTGACAAGGGCGAGTTTCGTCAGCGCTGCGCCGAGCTCGGCCTGATCTTTGTCGCGCCCGACACCTCGCCGCGTGGTGAAGGCGTTCCCGACGATCCGGAAGGAGCCTATGACTTCGGATTGGGTGCTGGCTTTTATGTCGATGCTACGCAAGCACCGTTTGCACAACATTACCGGATGCGCAGCTATATCGAACAGGAATTGCCCGATATTATCGCCGCAAACTTCCCCGCCGACATGGACCGCCAAGGCATCATGGGCCATTCGATGGGCGGGCACGGTGCGTTGACGATATCGTTACGCAATCCGGGGCGGTTCAAATCGACCTCGGCTTTTGCACCGATTGTTTCACCGATGCATTGCCCTTGGGGGCATAAAGCGCTGGAGGGTTATTTAGGCCACGGTCAGTCAGCGTGGTCGGAATATGATGCCTGTGCATTGATTGCCAGCGGTGCGCGCTTGCCCGACCTGTTGGTCGATCAAGGCGATGCCGACAATTTCCTCGCCGAGCAGCTAAAAACCCATTTGCAGATCGAAGCGTGTGAAGCGGCGGGGCAAAAAGCGACTATCCGGATGCAACCTGGCTATGATCACAGCTATTATTTTATCTCGACCTTCATGGCCGAACATCTGGCGTGGCACGCGACGCGGTTAAAAGTCTAGTCAATCGGCGTCGCTCGCACTAATGGCATATTCCGCGCGCGGGTGTAGCTCAATGGTAGAGCTTTTGCTTCCCAAGCAAGTGACGAGGGTTCGATTCCCTTCACCCGCTCCAGTTTTCCGTTATAGCGGAATATGATGATCCCGAAAAACGGCCCTTATGTTCTTCTCGATGATGCGCGGGTTTCGGGTGCTTCGCCTGCGCGGTTGTATGCAAAGCCGGTTGAATGTCTGACAGCGCGAAGTCCGGGTGAGATAGCGCCGTTGCTGGACGCACTGCGGCTGGCGAAGGCGCGCGGGCTGCATGTGGCAGGGTTTTTGGCTTATGATGCCGGTGTCGCGTTGCTGCCGCACCTACCTTTGCCGCCCGAAGGCTTGCTGGCGTGGTTTGGATTATTTGAGCAATATCAAGAATTTGGCCTAGACGCCATGCCGTCGCTTCTGCCCGATCCTGCAGGTGCATGGCTATCAGCGCTTCGCCCGGGGATATCGCGTGCCGATTATGCCAAATCCTTTGCAGCGGTGCAGGAATTTATCGCGGCGGGTGATATCTATCAGGCTAATCTGACCTTTCCGCTATCCGCCGATTATACCGGCGACCCGCTGGCCTTATATGCGGCGCTGCGTCCGCGTGCGGCGGCGGGTTATGGCGGGGTGATCTGGACCGGTGAGCAGCACTATCTGTCATTCTCGCCCGAATTGTTTTTTGCGCTGAGAGACAGGCGCGTCACCACCAAGCCGATGAAGGGAACGGCGGAACGGCGCGCTGACCCAGCGGCCGATGCCATAGAAGTCGAAACGCTGCGCACCGACCCCAAGCAGCGCGCCGAAAACCTGATGATTGTCGACCTGCTGCGCAACGATCTGTCCCAAGTGTGCGAGGCTGGTTCGGTCGCGGTGCCTGAATTGTTCCACGTCGAGAGTTATCCAACGGTCCACCAGATGACCTCGACCGTCACCGGATTACTCCCCGAAGGCAGCGACGCGGTTGACGTCATAAAGGCTATGTTCCCGTGCGGTTCGATCACCGGCGCGCCGAAAATCCGGGCGATGCAGATCATCGGCGAGGTCGAAACCGCGCCGCGCGGTATCTATTGCGGATCGATTGGCCGGATCGACGCAAATGGTGACGCGGCATTTAACGTCGCCATCCGCACTTTTACCTTGTGCGAAGCAACCAAGCGCGGTTCATTGGGCCAGATAACATTGGGACTCGGTTCGGGCATTGTCGCGGATTCGGGCGAAACCGCGGAGTGGGCCGAGTGCCTGGCCAAGGGAGATTTTGCGAAGGTGGATGGATTTGGTTTTGACCTGATCGAGACGATGCGTTTTGAACCAGCGCAGGGCATCGCGCGGCTGGAACTGCATCTGGAAAGAATGAAGGCAAGCGCGCGGACGTTCGGCTTTGAGTTCGACCGTCACTTTGCGCGTAACCAACTGCATGCCGCTACCTTTCATCAGGATGCGCTGTCGAAGATCCGCATGCTGCTGTCAAAGAGCGGTGCGATCGCTATCGAGATCAGGCCGTTGACCGAAACCACCGAGCCGTGGCGCGTGGCCGTGGTGCCGCTGCCGGTCGAGAGCGCCGATTTCCGGCTGCACCACAAAACCACCGACCGGGCATTTTATGATGACGCGCGCAAGGCTTCGGGTGCTGATGAAGTCGTGTTCGCGGATGCCGACGGCTTTCTGACCGAAGGCAGCATCACCGCGATCTTTGTCGAACGCGGTGGCCAGCTGCTGACCCCGCCTTTGCGTGGTGCTTTGCCATCGGTGTTACGCCGCGAGCTGATCGATCAGGGCAGGGCAATCGAAGCCGACCTCACAGCCGAAGATCTGACCCGAAATTTTCTCATTGGCAACAGCGTGCGCGGTTTAATCCCGGCCAAACGGGTTGCGTAATTTTCGGGCGTTCGCTACGGCCTGCCCCGCAACTTGCTAACAAAAACCGCCGAAAGACCGATCATGATCGACCGCCTGTCCGCTGCCTTGGGCCGGATCGCCCCCTCTGCCACGCTCGCCATGACCGGCCGCGTCATCGACCTTAAGGCGCAAGGCATTGATGTCATTGGCCTCTCGGCTGGCGAACCCGATTTCGACACGCCGGACTTTGTGAAGGATGCGGCAATCGAGGCAATCCGCAGCGGCCAGACCAAATATACCGCCGTTGACGGTATCGCGCCATTAAAGGCTGCAATTGCCGCCAAATTCAAGCGCGATAACGGCATCGAATATAGCAACAAGCAGATCACGGTGAACGCGGGCGGCAAGCATACCCTGTTCAACGCGCTGGTGGCGACAGTCGGCCAGGGTGACGAGGTCATCATCCCCGCGCCGTATTGGGTCAGCTATCCCGATATCGTCCAGTTTGCCGGCGGTACACCGGTCATCATCATGGCGACCGCGGCGCAGAATTACAAAATCACGCCCGAGCAACTCGACGCCGCGATCACGCCGAAGACGCGCTGGCTGATCCTCAATTCGCCGTCGAACCCGACCGGCGCCGCATATAACGCCACCGAACTCGAAGCCTTGGGCCAGGTGCTCCTGCGCCACGCGCACGTCATGCTGCTGACCGACGATATGTACGAGCATATCTGGTACGCGCAGTCGCCGTTCGCGACGATGCTGGAGGTTTGCCCCGAACTTTACGACCGCACACTCACCATGAACGGCGCGTCGAAAGCCTATGCGATGACCGGCTGGCGGATTGGTTATGCCGGTGGGCCCGAATGGTTGATCAAGGCGATGGGCGCGCTGCAGTCGCAATCGACCAGCAATCCTTGTTCGATCAGCCAATATGCGGTGCTCGCCGCGCTCAACGGGCCGCAAGACTTTTTGAAAGAACGCAATGCCGCGTTTAAAGAGCGCCGCGATCTGGTCGTCGCGATGTTGAACGACGCGCCGGGGCTTAGCTGCCCGACACCCGAAGGCGCATTCTATGTTTACCCCGACGCCAGCGGCGTGATTGGCAAGACCACGGCCAAGGGCAAAAAGATCGAGACCGATGCCGACCTGATCGACTATTTCCTTGATGATTACCGCGTTGCTGCGGTCCACGGTGCGGCTTTCGGGCTCTCTCCCGGCTTTCGCATTTCCTACGCGACCTCGACCGAATTGCTCAAGGAAGCATGCACCCGCATCCAGTCGGCGTGCGCAGCACTCGTTTGAACGCGCCTTAACCTAATAAAACGAGGCGTTAAGTCCGACTTAACCGGCAACCTGCTTGAAACCTTTTGTGGCGCGGTAACGTAACTACCGTTGCCTGCGAATAGGCAGCTATCAAAGAGAGCAACAATGAACCGTATTTTCAACTTTGTGCGATCAGAACTTTTCCTCAGCCTTGCGGGCGGTTTCGCCCTTGGCGTTGTGGGTCTGGCGGTGGTCAAACCTGCGAGCGCTGACATCGGCGAGGCAGATGCCGCAAGGGCGATATCGGTTGGAGCGCCTGTTTATGACCACGTCACATATAAAAGCTAAATCCCTCATCCGCCTGGCACCGCTCGCCGCGGCGTTTGCCGTCATGACGGCATGTGGACCCGAGGCAACGTCCTTCATTGCCAGCGCCGAAGCTGCCGAAGGCATCCGCATCGCGGCCCCCGCCGCCGCTATCGTCGAACCCAAAGGCACGCAGACCGCAGTGTTTGCCGGTGGCTGTTTCTGGGGGATCGAAGGCGTGTTCGAACGCGTGCGTGGCGTGACCAGCGTCGAGTCCGGCTATTCGGGCGGGACCAAAGCGAGTGCCAACTACGATATTGTCAGCGGCGGCCGCAGCGGCCACGCTGAATCGGTCCGCATCAAATATAATCCGGCGCTCGTCAGCTATACCGACCTGCTGCATATCTTCTTTTCGGTGACGCATGATCCAACCCAGCTAAACCGTCAGGGCCCCGACAGCGGTAGCCAATATCGCACCGCGATTTTTCCGGTGGGCGCCGCCCAAAGCAAAGCGGCTAGCGCCTATATTGCGCAATTGAAGAAGGCAGGCGTTTGGAAAAAACCGATTGTGACGAAGATCGAGGCTTATAGCTTCTTCCCGGCGGAAACCTATCATCAGGACTTCATGGCAAAGAACCCGGCGCACCCGTATATTACCGCGTGGGACAAGCCGAAAGTCGCCAATCTAAAACGACTGTTCCCGACGCGCTATCGTTAGCAAAAAGTGACAGTCACTTTTTCGCTGCATTGGCGGCAAATGCTCGTGCCCGGCGGATAATCAATTCCTTTACCGCCTCCACATCGACAGGCGTCGCATTCCAGGCCGGCCGGTACGCGTGCATCTGCTTTTTGTGATAGGCGAGCACACGAATCGCGTCGTCAACGCTCTTCACGGCGATGTCGCCGGGTATCCCGGCATAGCCGTTTTCGATATACGCGCTGGCATCGTGAAGCAGTCGCAGGTCTAGTGCCTGCACACCGTTTTTCAGCGCGATTTGCCACTCGGCGGCAAATCGCGGCCAGCGCAAACGTCTTTGATATGCGGCGCTGGCGGTAGTCCCCGCGATGCGCGCGGCGGTGGTTACAACACA
>JANONL010000031.1:0-1654 GCA_031420815.1 Sphingomonadales bacterium
GCCCCCGTCATCCTCTGGTTCCGACGCGACCTTCGTCTTGCTGACCAGCCTGCGCTCTCCGCTGCGGTCGAAACCGGCGCGCCGGTCATTCCGGTCTTCATTCTCGACGACGAAACGCCGAAGCATCGCAAGATGGGTGGGGCTTCGCGGGGGTGGTTGCATCATAGCCTGAAATCGCTTGATGCCGATTTGCGCGAACGCGGTTCGCGGCTGGTTTTGCGAGCAGGCAAATCAGACGAGATATTGTGCGCGCTTGCCAAAGAAACCGATGCTTTGGCGGTGCATTGCATTCGCCATTACGAACCATGGTGGCGCAATGCCGAGCGGGCTTTGCGGGACGCTTTGCCCGAGGAAGTCGACTTTATCTGCCATGACGGCAACTATCTGCTTCCCCCCAACACGGTAAAGACAGGCAGCGGAACGCCGTTCAAGATTTACACGCCGTTCATGCGCGCGCTGTCGCAACATATGCCGCCGCCGGAGCCATTGCCTGCGCCGAAGAAAATTACTGCGCCCGACCCATGGCCCGATAGCGACAAGCTTGCCGACTGGAAACTGCTGCCGATCAAGCCCGATTGGGCGAAAGGGATGGATGAACAGTGGACCCCAGGCGAGGCAGGGGCCGCCGAACGGCTAGACGAATTTGACGGCAAGGCGAAGAAGTATAACGAAACCCGCAACCTGCCTTCGACCGACGGCACGTCCTCGCTCTCACCGCATCTGCACTTTGGCGAGATTTCACCGGCAACCGCGTGGCACGCGACGATGAAGGCAGGTGGCTCGGTCGATGTGTTTCTGAAAGAGCTCGTCTGGCGTGATTATGCGCAGAACATCATCCTGCAATATCCCGAATACGGCCATAAAAACGCGCGCGATGCGTTTGACAAACTGCCTTGGCGGAGCGGCAAGGAAGCCAACGCCGACCTGCGCGCATGGCAGAAGGGGCAGACCGGCTACCCAATCGTCGATGCCGGAATGCGGCAGTTATGGACGACCGGTTGGATGCACAACCGTGTCCGGATGATAACCGCCTCGTTCCTCATCAAGCACCTGCTGATCGACTGGCGCGAGGGCGAGAAGTGGTTTTGGGATACGCTGTGCGACGCTGACTACGGCAGCAACAGCGTCAACTGGCAGTGGACGGCGGGGACCGGTGTGGACAGCAACATGTTCGTGCGGATCATGGCGCCATTATCGCAGTCGGAAAAGTTCGATGCGGCGGGCTATATCCGCAAATGGGTGCCTGAATTGGCCGATTTGGGAGAGCCGTATATCCACGACCCGGAGGAACACGGTGTTCGTCCGAAGGCATATCCACGCAAATTGATCGGGCATAGAGAGGCCCGCGAACGGGCATTAAAGGCGCATGATGCGATGAAAGCACACGATCCGGTGAAACAATGACGCCCAGTACCGTTCGGGCTGAGCCTGTCGAAGCCCTTTTCTTTGCCAACTTGGAACGCAAGAACAACCCTTCGACAAGCTCAGGGCGAACGGGGTTTGTTTAAGGGACCACCAACCGGTGTCCGGTCTCAAACTCACCTGCCAATAACGCGCAAATCGCGTCGGCTACGGCCGCCGGTTCTTTCACCGTGGCGGGGTCTTCACCGGGATAAGCAGCGGCGCGCATCTTCGTGCGGGTGCGACCGGGATC
>JANONL010000032.1:0-3645 GCA_031420815.1 Sphingomonadales bacterium
TCGATCGGTACGGTCTTGTCGGCGGTGCCGTGGATGATCAGTGTAGGCACCTTGAACGATGCAAGATCGCCTCGGAAATCGGTCGATGAAAAGGCCTTAGCCGCCTTCAATGTCGGATGCAGCCCGGACTGCATGGTCATATTCCACGCCAGATCAAGCACCTCGTCACTGACCGGATGGGTCATCAAGCCGACGCCGAAGAACGTCTTTAAAAAGCCGCGCATGAATTTGGGCCGGTCGTCGAGCATGTCCTGCGTCATCTGGTCAAACGTCGCTTGCGGAACGCCGTCGGGATTATCGTCGGTTTGCAGCAGGAACGGCACGACCGAGGCGATCAGCGCCGCGCGCTTCACGCCTTTGCCGCTGTGTCTCGACATATAACGCGCGACTTCACCGCCGCCCATAGAGAAGCCGACGAGCGAGACATTGTCGGTAGCCCCGGTCGCCTTCATCACATCGGCAAGGTCATCGGCAAACGTGTCATAATCATAGCCATCCCACGTCTGGTCCGACCGGCCAAATCCGCGCCGGTCATAGGCGATCACGCGGTGCCCCGCATGGGCGAGCGCATCGGAAATCGGATCCCAACTGTCGGATGATAACGGCCAGCCGTGGATCAGGATAACGGGGTCGCCAGCGCCCCAATCTTTCACATATAATTTTGTGCCGTCGCGGGTTTCTGCATAAGCCATGTCAATGCTCCTTATCGGGGAATGGAACAACGTTAACGCGTTAGCGGCGGCGGCGTTCCATTAATTGATCCGCGCGCGAAACTGGACGCTGAAACTCGGCGCGGGCGCTCCGCCTGATAGCATCGCGCCCTTGGGATTAAAGCAGATATGGCGGACGGCGGGGTCATAACCCGCAACCGGCGTGTAAGTGCACGCCGCGAAATTCACCGGAACCGCCACCAAATTCGAATATCGCAGGTCCGTGGCCGAGGTGAAGGTCAATCCTGATCCCGTCTGCGTGAAAATGACCGGGCCGGTGGCGGGGCCGGCACCATCGATGTCGCCGTTGAAGAACTCCACCGTCGACGGCATTCTGTCGACCAGGAAAATGCTGTTCGCGTCTGCTGGCCCGGTGCCGACATTCGACGCCGTGATGGTGTAAACCATATCGCTGCCGGGAACCGAAAATTTGTTGATGCCGGTCAGATCGTACGCCGCCGAAGTCTTCGCGACGTTGATAACCGCCGGTCCGAAAACCGTGACCGCATAATCCTCTACCTCGCCATTCGACGCGGTCGATGAAGAGGTAAGGCCGCTCGTCGTCGACCAGCGGAACCGGGCGAAGGTTTGCGTGAGCGTTGCACCGGCGGGTGTCGCGATGCTGATCCCGATGGTGCCGGTCGCAGCGTTGGTGTCGCCGACGCCGTTGTCGGCAATGTTCGTCGCAATCTGTTCGCCCGCGTCGGCGAAATCGCCATCGCCGTTCCAGTCGACCCACGCCTGCAAACGCCCGCCAGCGCCAGCGACCGTCACCGTCGCGCTGCCGGTTAGTGACTGCCGAAGCTGTGTTATCGCGACGCCGTCGTCGCCGGTATCGCCGGTCGCAGTCGGGCTGTTGTAGCGCGCAGGCTCGGTCGTGTTGGTCGCGCCGATAAGGATGCCGGTAACGATATCATGCACCGGGTTGCCATAAGCGGCGGGCGCATCACCGAAATCCTGCAGAACTTGCGTGCTTGTCGCGGGCAGGGCGAGCACCGGACAGCCAAAATCGAGCGAGGTCAACCGGACCGTGCCACCGGTGCCCAATGTACCAATGCGGTAGTTGAACGTGCTTGTGCCGGTGTAGAGGATCGAGGCGATATTCTGGGTTGCGGTTTCATCGATGCCTGGCGCGGTAAAATTGGTGCGCGCTTCGAACCGGACGTTCGCCGGTACCGATGGCCCCGATGCGTTGACGTCCAGGTTGGTTGGCGTGTCCAGCACATAGGCGGCAAACGGCGTTGAAAACTCGGCATACTCGCGCAACGAACCACTGTCGCCGTCGATATCGACACCTGATGCCGCGACATCGAGCGAGATGGGGGTTGTTGTACCGGCGATAACGAAGGTGATCGTGAAGTCTGCACTACGGGCGTCTATCCCTGCAAGTTCGGGCTGGAAATTGCCGATCAGACCGGTGTCACGGTCGATGATCGAGAGCGTTGCGCCGGTCAGTGCGTTAATGCGCACGCGCGCGTCGATGCCGGTCGCTACATTGGGAAACCGGTAGATCGCGCCGACACTCAGCGCAGTTCCCGAAACCAATACCGGCGCCCTGAAGTCGAGTGCAGTGATCGCGCGGCCGTGGCACGTCGTAATCTGCGCTTGCGCCGCCGTGCCGGACAGTATCAGGCCCACGCCGGCCATTAACGCGAGTAGCAGGCGAATAATCGAAACTCGAAAATAGAAACGCATTGAACGAAGATACCGGGGAGTGGTTAATTTATCGGCCATAAACGGAAACGGTTGGCTTGAATTTTTCCGCCCATTTCTCGATTTTCTGCCGATAAGGTAACAAAGGTAAGGTATAGTCTTAGGGTAAATGCGACGAAGCGTTGACCCAGGCTCATTCGCAGCCGCCGCGCAAAAATTCCGCCAACACCGCAGCCGCATCCACCGACTTGTTCCGATCTGCATAAAGCCGGATCGCAGTGCTCAGCAACCGGTTATCATAAACCCGCCGCTCGCCGACTTGCCGCCCGCGATAAAATATCGGCCGGGCCTCACCCTCGACGGTGCGTTTGATCACGAGCGAGAATGCCGCGTCCTGACCAATATCGATGGCGTTATGCCATGCCTCGGCAAAGGTCGGTGTGCCGTCCGTGGCGGGTTGCTGCGATGTTTCCGACCGTTTGAGCAACGCATATGCCGACTTCGGCGACATCCCGACGCTGCGCGCTGCCGCCGACACCACACCGAGTTGCTCCAGATGGATGATGAACAATTCCTGCCGCGCGGGCGTCCACCCATCATGCCGGTTTCGCCGCGAAGGCACGGGGGTGAACAGGGCGGGAGGCGGGCGAGGGAGAGGTGATTCGTTCATTTACGAGTATATGCTGGAATGCGAGGCTTGTAGGACAGCGGTTTTTTTGGTCGCGCCAGGACGCCAAGACGCGAACGGGGATATCTACCGAACAACTTACCCTAAAAAAGCATTTGTCATTCCCGCGCAGGCGGGGAACGCAGTGACCGAAGGTCAATCCACGGTCTGCGCTTTCCAAGTTGCGCATGATGGCAACGGAAGGCCATGGACCCCCGCTTTCGCGAGGGTGACAAAGTTTGCGCAATGAGGCTCTTCGCGTCTTCGGCGGCAAGGCTGCACGTCACGCGGCAGACGATGAGCGCTCTATTGAACGGCCACGCAGGCCTCTCCGCCGAAATGGCGATCCGATTTGAAAAGGCGTTCGGGCTGAAGGCCGACACCATGCTGCGGATGCAGACGGCCTATGACCTCGCTCAAGTGCGCGCGCGGGAGCGTGAGATTGTGGTGGATAGGGTGGCGGTTTGAGAAGACGCCAATCAAACGGATCAGTGTTATTGATAGAAGGGGGCGCTATTCCAATGTCCATTGGGCTATCTTATGACGAACTGTGTAAATCGATTGTCCAACATCGCTTGGCCTAACCCATCTGTTTTTCCACCGACTTCCTTGAGC
>JANONL010000033.1:0-1791 GCA_031420815.1 Sphingomonadales bacterium
GCTATGCCCTGTCAGTGTGTAGGTTGGTCTTCCAATCGATGCTGCGTTCTTACTCAATTACTTACTTTCAAAAATATCTCTTTTGCGTGCCCTGGCGAAGGCCGGGGTCCAGCCCTTAACAAAAGAGTCTGGACCCCGGCCATCGCCGGGGAACACGTCAATTTATGCCACAAAGCTTTAACGCGCCGGAAATCTGTCCGCCAGATAGCGGAAGACCGCCCGCAATCCAAGCGCTTCGCCGCCTTTGGGCCGCCCGGGCTTGCTCGTCGGCCGCCACGCATAAGTGTCGAGGTGCACCCACGGCACATCATCGGGCACGAATTTCTGCATGAAGAGCGCAGCTGTCACCGCACCCGCAAAACTGCCACCGCTGTTCGCGGTGTCGGCAATATCGCTGTCGAGCAGGTCGGCATAAGGTGCCCAAAGCGGCATCCGCCAGAGCGGATCGTTCACCGATTTGGCTGCGTTTTGCAGAGCTTCGGCAACCTCATCGTCGTTGCTGAACATCGCTGGCAGGTCCGGCCCTAGGGCCACCCGCGCTGCGCCGGTTAGCGTGGCAAAGTCGACGATCAAGACTGCCTTGTCCTCAACCGATTTTGTCAGCGCGTCGGCGAGCACCAGCCGCCCCTCGGCGTCGGTATTATCGATCTCGACGGTAATCCCCTTGCGGCTTTTGATGATATCGCCGGGCCGAAAAGCGTTACCCGCAATCGAGTTCTCCGCCGCCGCGACCAGCATGTGCAACCGAACTGGCAAATGTGCCGCCATGATAAGCTCGGCCAATGCCAGCGCATGCGCTGCACCGCCCATATCCTTCTTCATAATCCGCATACCGCTGGCAGGCTTGATATCAAGACCGCCGCTATCAAAGGTAATGCCCTTGCCGACAATGGCGATACTCGGATGGCGTTCGTCGCCCCAATGCAGTTCGATCAAACGCGGCGCATGTTCGCGCATCGCAGCTTTGCCGACCGCGTGGATCAGCGGATAGCCGGTTTCAAGCGCCTCGCCACTGGTAACGGTGACCTCCGCCTTATGCGCCTTGGCAACACGTTTGGCTTCGGCCTCCAGCCCGTTCGGCCCCATATCAGCCGCCGGACAATTGACCAGATCGCGCACCAACGCGGTCGCCACCGCCTGATGTGCCGCACTTTGAATGCGACCCGGTTCCTTAACGAGCAGGACACGCGCACCGGTGACATTCGGCTCGCTCAAATATTCGTCGTAGCTATATTGCCCGAGCATCCAGCCGAGCATCGCGTCACCCGCATCGGCATCGACCAAGCGGTAGGTTCCTTCGGGCAAATTAGTGGAGGCCCTTGCCAAATTCCAGATGCCCAGCTTTGCCGCGTCAGTGACCCCGGCAACCACCGCCCAATCGCCCGATTTCTCACGCGGAAAAATTGCGATGTCGTTGGCACCGCCGACAAATTTCTGCGCCTTTATCGCCGCCCGCACGGCGTCGGGTTGCGCTACCAGCCAGCTTTCAAATCGGTCCTTATCGACGATGTGAACCGGAATCGCAGCTTGCCCGTTGTCGGGCTGTATCAGTAAGTCATAAGCTATCATGGCAGCCGCGATAGCCGGTTACGCCGACAAGCAAAACAGCTATTCCGCCGCGATTAACTCTTCTTGGCCGACAACCACCGCCGCAGTTGGCCCTGAAAACACCAATACGCCGTCATCGACCGGATCTTGCGTCAATATCTTCTTTTCTGCCGTGTAATCTTGCAAAACCCGCCACGGATGCCGGTCGCCGTTCTTCGGCAGCTTGTCGAACGACCGCGCAAA
>JANONL010000034.1:0-3541 GCA_031420815.1 Sphingomonadales bacterium
CTAGGATAATGGAGTTCAGGCCAGTTGGGATTATTCTCTCGCTTCAAATGGCGCAAGGCGCTTCCGCCACCGCCCCCACCTCCGGCACAGCCTTGGCCGCCGGAATCCGTTGCTGCGTTCCCCTCCTATCATGAATTTGACCCGGAGCCTGAATTCGAACAGCCCGCCTGGCTCAAATATCCCGTCACCCCGCCCAAGGGGGCTGTTACTGAATGAGCAGCGGACACCACAGCGGTGGATGTCATTGCGGCGCGGTCCGTTTTCGTTTCACACTCGCTTCGAGCGATGTCGAGCTGCTTGATTGCAACTGCTCGGTGTGCAGCCGTTTGGGCTATCTCCACCTGATCGTACCGCACGATGACTTTGAGCTGCTGACCCCGCGCACGGCGCTCACCTCTTACCGCTTCGGTACCGGCACGGCGGAGCATCTGTTCTGCTCTGTCTGCGGCATCAAAAGCTTCTACCAGCCGCGCTCGCATGCCTGTGCGTGGAGCGTCAATTTCCACTGCCTCGACGACGGGCATGACCTCAAACCCACAATCACCGTTTTCGATGGGCGCGATTGGGAGGCGGCGCGAGCGGGGCTGGATTGACCTGTTTCAGCGCTGGCCTATGATTGCGCGATGACCGCCGTAAAAATCATCGCAATCGCCGTTTTGCTGTCGCTGGGCTTTCATCTTTTGGTCTATGGCTATCTCAAACGCCGCATTGCCGCCGCCAAACGGAACAAGGAAATCGAGCCATGACCGACAATCCCAGCGCTACTGTGCACAGCAGTAACGGTACCTATGCGCAGGCGATCAAGGCGCGGGTGCATGAATGGGCGGCGGGGGAGCCGGTCGATGTTGGCGGCACTGACAACGGGCCGACGCCTTATGAATTGTTGCTATCCGCGCTAGGTGCCTGCACCTCGATCACGCTGGAAATGTATGCCGCGCGCAATGGCTGGCCGCTCGACAAGGTCCATGTCACGCTCGAGCATTCGAAGGAAGAGCGCCCCGGTGAGAATGACGGCAAGCCCGTTGATATGATCGACCGCATCGTCCGACTCGAAGGTGCGCTCGATGACGAGCAGCGCGCGCGGCTGATCGAGATTGCCGAAAAATGCCCGGTACACCGGACGCTGACCAACCAGATCGAGATCAATACGCTGCTGGGTTAGCGGCGCAAAATCACAAGCGTTGATTTGCCGCTTTCGCGCCATTATACGCAGGCTTTAGAACGGCGGTCCCAGTGCGGGCCGCTTTATTGCTTTTGAAGGAGCTTCCCCATGTCGATCACCCCCTTGATGCCCGTCTATCCCCGTTGCGGGTTCCGGCCGGTGCGCGGTGAGGGTGCCTGGCTGATTAGCGAAGATGGATCGCGGGCGCTGGATTTTGCGGCGGGGATTGCGGTCAATCTACTTGGCCACGGTCACCCGCATCTGACCAAAGCGATTCAGGATCAGGCCGCGACCTTGATGCATGTGTCGAACCTCTACGGTTCACCCCAAGGTGAGGCTTTTGCCCAGCGCTTGGTCGATACGACCTTTGCCGATACGGTGTTCTTTACCAATTCGGGTGCCGAGGCGGTCGAGTGCGCGATAAAAACTGCGCGTGCCTATCATCAGAGCCAAGGCAGTGAGCGGTTCGAAATCATCACCTTCAAAAATGCCTTTCACGGTCGGACGATGGCGACGATTTCCGCGTCGAATCAGGAGAAGATGCACAAAGGTTTTGCGCCATTGCTGCCCGGATTCAAATATGTCGACTTTGACGATCTGGACGGTGCCAAGGCTGCGATCAGTCCAAACACCGCCGGTTTCCTCGTAGAACCAATCCAGGGGGAGGGCGGCGTGCGTCCGGCTTCCGACGCCTTCATGCAAGGCCTGCGCGCGTTGGCCGACGAGCATGACCTGATGCTCATCCTCGACGAAGTGCAATGCGGTGTCGCGCGTTCGGGGACGCTTTATTGCTATGAACAATATGGCATTACGCCAGACATCATGGCGACCGCAAAGGGTCTTGGCGGCGGTTTTCCGGTCGGTGCATGCCTCGCCACTGAAAAGGCAGCGCGCGGCATGGTGGTCGGCACGCACGGATCAACCTACGGCGGCAATCCGTTTGCGATGGCGGCATGCCAGGCGGTCTGGGACGTGGTGGCTAACGACGAGTTTTTGATGCAGGTGCGTGCAACAGGTGACAAACTCCGCGCCGCGCTCGAACAGTTTATCGGCAACTATCCCGACCTGTTCACCGGCGTGCGCGGCAAGGGGCTGATGCTGGGCGTGATGATGACGCATGAGGCGCGGGCATTTGTCGCCCATCTGCGCGACAATCATGGGCTGCTGACCGTGGCAGCCGGTGACAACACCTTCCGCGTGCTGCCGCCGCTCAACATCGACGATAGCCATATCGCGACGTTTATGGAAAAGCTGTCGGCGGGAGCGGCAAGTTACCAGATGCCAGAGGCGGCTTAAATTTTATAGTCATTCCCGCGAAAGCGGCGATCCATGGGCTGAGCGCTAGAGCATGGATCCTAGATCAAGTCGGGGATGACACCGAAAATCGGAACGACTGAATGGTTCGACATTTTCTAAATCTCAGTGATGCCGGTGGCGATGCAATCGCCGCGATGCTGGCCGATGCGATGGACCGCAAAGCCGCACGTCAAGGATGGCCAAAGGGCAAGGCCGATGCCGATGCACCACTCGCGGGACATACGCTCGGGATGATCTTTGAGAAAAACTCTACCCGCACGCGGACGTCGTTTGAAATGGCGATGAAGCAGTTGGGCGGCGACAGTATGTTCATGGCGGCTGGCCAGATGCAGCTCGGCCGCGGCGAGACCGTAGCCGACACTGCGCGGGTGTTGTCGCGTTATGTCGATGCTATCGTCATCCGCACCGACGACCACGCCAAGATCGAGGAGCTGGCAGCCTATGCCAGCGTTCCCGTCATCAATGGCCTGACCGACCTGTCACACCCTTGCCAGATCGTCGCCGACCTGCTGACCATCGTCGAACAAGGCAAGCCGCTGCCGGGGTTGGAA
Source organism: Sphingomonadales bacterium (assembly GCA_031420815.1). Taxonomy (GTDB): domain Bacteria; phylum Pseudomonadota; class Alphaproteobacteria; order Sphingomonadales; family Sphingomonadaceae; genus Sphingorhabdus_B. The sequence goes on from JANONL010000034.1 coordinate 3,031, forward strand.
CTCGCCTGGCTCGGCGATGGCAACAATGTGCTGAATTCGGTTGTCGAGGCCGCCGGGTTGTTCAAGTTCAACGTGAGGATTGCCGTGCCGCAAGGGTATGAATCGAACGAGGCGTTTATCGCGGTTGCCGAAGCAGCAGGTGCAACGATCACCCAGACCCGCGATGCCGCCGAAGCCGTTGCTGGCGCGGACATTGTCGTCACCGATACCTGGGTTTCGATGGGGCAGGAACATGCGCATAACAAAATCGCGGCGATGATGCCGTATCAGGTCAATGAACGCTTGATGGCGGGTGCAAAGCCCGACGCGAATTTCCTCCACTGTTTGCCTGCGCACCGCGGCGAAGAGGCGACTGACGCAGTTCTCGACGGAGCACAGTCGCTCATTTGGGATGAGGCGGAGAACCGCCTCCACGCGCAGAAGTCGATTCTGCTCTGGTGCTTCGGCCAACTGTAATGGCGTCGCAGCCCGAAACTTTTGGCGATCAGCCATTGCGCTTTTCATTGCCCGA
>JANONL010000035.1:0-3055 GCA_031420815.1 Sphingomonadales bacterium
AACGCGGATAGCCGATTTTACCGATTGGGTAGGCCACGAAGCCCGCGTGGTTTTGCAAGAGGCGGTCGATGGCCGGATGCAGGTTCGCGGTGATTTGGTCGGCGCGGAAGGCGACATCATCGCTATCGACGACCGCAAACATGGCCGGATCAATTTTGGCTTTTCCAACATAGCAACCGCCAAGCTGCTCTTGACAGACCGCCTGATTGCGTCAACTGCGCCCGTCAAGTCCGACGGTGCCGACGAGATCGAGCAAGACGAAACAACCGACGACCAACAGGAAGATGAAGACAATGGCTAATCCGATTGCCGCCAACAAAGCCGAACTGCTTGCAATTGCTAATGCGGTTGCCACCGAGAAGATGATCGACAAGGCGATTGTTATAGAGGCGCTTGAAGAAGCGATCCAGCGCGCCGCGCGTGCGCGCTATGGTGCCGAAAACGACATTCGTGCAAAGCTCGACACGCAGACCGGTGATCTTCGTCTGTGGCGCGTGGTTGAAGTGGTTGAGGAAGTCGAAGATTATTTCAAGCAGGTTGACCTGAAGCAGGCCGACAAGCTGCAAAAGGGTGCCGTGGTTGGCGACTTCATCGTCGATCCGCTGCCTGCCGTTGACCTTGGCCGTATCGACGCGCAGTCCGCCAAGCAGGTCATCTTCCAGAAGGTCCGCGATGCAGAGCGTGAGCGCCAGTTTGAAGAATTCAAGGACCGCACCGGCGAAATCATCACCGGCGTCGTCAAGTCGGTCGAATTCGGGCATGTCGTCGTCGATCTCGGCCGCGCCGAAGGTGTCATCCGCCGCGACCAGCAGATACCGCGCGAAGTCGTCCGCAACGGCGACCGCGTGCGTTCGCTGATTATGAAAGTGCAGCGCGAAAATCGCGGGCCGCAAATTCTGCTCAGCCGGGCGCATCCAGACTTTATGAAGAAGCTGTTCGCGCAGGAAGTCCCCGAAATTTACGATGGCGTGATCGAAATCAAGGCCGCTGCTCGTGACCCGGGCAGCCGCGCCAAGATCGGTGTTATCAGCTACGATAGCTCAATCGACCCGGTCGGCGCGTGCGTCGGTATGAAGGGCAGCCGCGTGCAGGCTGTCGTGCAGGAAATGCAGGGCGAAAAGATCGACATCATTCCGTGGTCCGAAGATGCCGCAACCTTTATTGTGAACGCACTTCAACCGGCAACGGTGAGCCGCGTTGTCATCGACGAAGATGAAAACCGGATTGAGGTCGTCGTTCCTGACGATCAGCTGAGCCTTGCCATTGGCCGTCGCGGACAGAATGTCCGTCTTGCGTCGCAGCTGACCGGTCGCGGCATCGACATCATGACCGAGGCGGAATCGAGCGAGAAGCGGCAAAAGGAATTCGTCGAACGCTCCGAAATGTTCCAGAAGGAATTGGACGTCGATGAAACGCTGGCCCAATTGCTGGTCGCCGAAGGTTTTGGTGAGTTGGAAGAAGTTGCCTATGTCGATCCTGCGGAAATCGCGGTGATTGAAGGCTTTGACGAAGATTTGGCCTCCGAACTACAAAGCCGCGCGCAAGAAGCGCTGGATCGACGCGAAGAAGCCAACCGCACCGAACGTCGCGAACTGGGCGTGGAAGATACGCTGGCCGAACTGCCTATCCTGACCGAAGCCATGTTGGTTGTTCTGGGCAAAGCGGGCATCAAGACGCTTGACGATCTGGCCGACCTTGCCACCGACGAGCTGATTCAAAAGGCACGCGAGCCACGCCGTAACGAACGCAATGACCGAAACGACCGTGAAAATCGCCGTAACCGCAGCGATGAGAAAGCGGGCATTCTGGCGGTCTTTGGTCTGAACGAAGAGCAGGGCAACGAGATCATCATGGCGGCCCGCGCGCACTGGTTTGAAGACGAAGATGGCGCATCCGCGCCGGGGTCAGAAGAGGAGGACGCCATTGCCGCGGAACCACCTCAATGAGAACCGACATCGCCCTATAAGGCTAGATGGTCCGGACCAGTCCGGGCCAGAGCGGAAATGTGTCCTGAGTGGGGAGCGTGAAAGCGCCCACGCGCTCATTCGACTTGCGCTTGGCCCTGATAACGTTGTTGCCCCCGATATCCACGGCAAAGCGCCGGGCAGGGGGGCATGGATTGGCGTTACTGCTGAAGACTTGGCCAAGGCACAAACCAAGGGCAAGCTGGCAGGCGTCCTGAAACGTGCGTTCAAGGTCGAAAAGCTCGAGTTGCTTGATGACATGGCGGGCCGGATATCGACCGCGCTCGAAAAGGCATTTCTGGACCGGCTGGGCTTGGAAGCGCGGGCAGGCAACCTTATCTTAGGCGCGGAGAAGATCGATACCGCAGCCCGTTCCGGCCAAGTGGCGCTGCTGCTGCACGCCTCTGACGCCAGCTCCGATGGTTCTGGCAAGCGCGATCAATCTTGGCGCGTGGGTGAAGATAGAGAAGGTTCGGGCAAGGCTGGCATCAGGCTGCCTGTAGACCGGGATATTATTTCAGCCGCCCTTGGCCGCCAAAACGCGGTGCATGTGGCGCTAATCGACAAAAAGGCCGCCGAGCGGGTGATGCACCATCTTGGACGCTGGCTAAATTTCAACGGATGCAGTAATGCGCCCGCGACCGCGCAAGCGGACGGGGACGACAAAGCTGAATCCCCTGTAAGTGATGAGTAAGGACGGGTTCTGTTTCAATGAGTGACGAAAACGAAAATAAGCCGACTTTGACACGCAAGCCGCTCACTTTGAGCCGCTCGGTCGAGTCTGGTGAAGTCAAGCAGACCTTCAGCCATGGCCGCACCAACAAGGTTGTAGTCGAGGTGAAGCGCCGTAAACTTGTCGGCAAACCCGGCTACACCGCCGAGCCCGAGGTTGAAGTTGCGGCCCCTCCGCCTCCGCCTCCGTCCCCCGTTGCGGCGCCTGCGCCGGTATTGCGCCAGGCTGCCAATGACATGCTGTCACGTCAGGAACGGCAGGCGAAGTTGTTACGCGAAGCTGAAGAAGCGCGTCTGACGATGCTTGAGGAAAGCGGCCGTCGCGAAGTAGAGCAGCGCGCCAAGGCCGCTGAAAACGA
>JANONL010000036.1:0-3948 GCA_031420815.1 Sphingomonadales bacterium
GCGGTGGTCATGTCGTTAACTTTGGCAAGCGCGGGGGCGGGATAACTGTTCATGATGGCGGCAGCGATAGGGGACCACCGGGATGTGGGCAAGACTGGATTTCCGCTCTTGCACGGCTGCACGAGCCGGATTAGAGGGGCGATGGATTCTGGCGGCTTGTCTGGCTGCGCACATAACCGGTAATCAGGGCTGATAATTCATGGATGATCGTAGCAACACCATCGCAGGCTGGGTTTTGGGCGGAGGCATTGCCGCCTTGGGCCTCACCATTGGTTCGGGCATGTATTTTCACCGGGAAATGCCGGAAGCGGGCAAACAGGGTTATGCGATCCAGGGCGTTGAATCGGGCGACGGTGGCGGTGTGGCAGCGGGTCCGCCAATGGAAGTATTAATGGCCTGCGCAGATGTGGCCAAGGGCGAAGCAATCTTCAAAAAATGCGTGGCCTGCCATACGATTGCGGCGGGCGGTGCCGATGGTATCGGCCCTAATCTGCACGGCGTTGTCGGTCGCCCAATTGCCAGCGGCGCACATGCCTATTCCGATGCGCTGAAGGGCGTTGGCGGAACATGGTCGTTTGAAGCGTTGAACAGCTGGTTGGCTAACCCTAAGAAATTTGTTGCAGGCAACAAAATGACCTTTGCCGGGCTGGGCAATCCCGAAGAACGTGCAGCGGTTTTGGTCTATCTCAATTCGCAAGGGTCGAACTTGCCAATGCCAGAAGTGAAGGCCGTAGCAGCGGCACCGGTAGAGGGTGACACAGCGCCAGCCGCAGATGCTGCCGCAATAAGCGGCGAAGATAAGGCGACGCCGACCGCCGATGCGACCACACAGGCTCCGGTAAAATGATCGCGCGGGTTGCGATCATAGCCACAGCGGCGCTGGGCCTTTCGGCTTGTGATGGCGAAAGCAAAGCTGCTGCGAACGAGGCTGAAATGGCAACCTCCGTGGTCGCTGTCGCCAAGACCGGCGAGGAAGTTTTCAAGAAATGTGCGGCCTGCCATACCGTCGACAACGGCGGCACTAACGGTATCGGTCCTAATCTTCACGGCATAGCCGGAGCAAAGGTCGCAGGCGTTGCGGGTTTTGTCTATTCTTCAGCCATGACCGCAAAGGGCGGCGTCTGGGACGATGCAGCACTCGATGCCTATATTGCCTCGCCGCGCGTTGCGGTCCCCGGCACCAAGATGAGTTTTGCTGGCATCAGCGACGCGGATGAACGAAAAGTGCTGATCGATTATCTGAAAACGCTGAAATAAGCGGCCACGTCAGTCGCAAGCGATGTCATAAAACGTCCGGATCGCATGCCATGCTTCTTCGGCGGTTTCCACGAATTGGAACAGCTCGAGATCGGGTGGGCTGATTACGCCTTCGAGCATCAACTCCTCGAAATTGACGACGCGGCGCCAGAATTCCTCGCCGAATAACAGGATCGGCATTTTCTTGATTTTTCCGGTCTGGATCAATGTGAGCAGCTCGAAAAACTCATCGAACGTGCCAAATCCGCCAGGAAATACGGCAACCGCCCGGGCGCGCAGCAGGAAGTGCATTTTGCGCAGCGCGAAATAATGAAACTGGAAGCTAAGGTCCGGCGTCACGTAGATATTCGGCGCCTGCTCATGCGGCAGGACGATGTTCAGCCCGATAGATTCCGCGCCAACATCATGTGCTCCGCGGTTCGCCGCCTCCATAATCGACGGACCTCCACCCGAGCAAACCACGAAATGACGCCGTCCGTCGTCGGTGATCGCGCATTCGCTGGCGAGACGCGCCAGTTTACGCGATTCTTCGTAGTAACGGGATTTGTCTTTCATCCGCTCGGCAATGATCTTGCTGCGGTCATCGGTCGCGGTTGCGATCAGGACATCTGCCTTGTCTGGTTCAGGAATGCGCGCCGAACCGTAGATCACCAGCGTGGAAGCAATATTCGCTTCCTCCAGCAGCATTTCGGTTTTCAGTAGTTCCAGCTGGAACCGCACAGGGCGCAACTCCTCGCGCAGCAAAAACTCGGTATCCTGAAAGGCAAGGCGGTATGATTTGCTTTGCGTCTGCGGCGTAACCAGCTGCTTTTCGGCAAAGCCTGCCTCTTGTTTTGCTTTATAGAAACGGCGGTCGGTAATGTCGGTATCGGTCATTTCGTCCTGATAGCGGATCACCGCTCAACGGCAATAGGCCGACCCATTTTTCATCGATTGCGCCATGTCGAAATGGAAATGGTTGGCGTGTGCGCCATTATAGTCGGGGCCGAGTACCGTGCCGAAGCGTTTACATGCGGATTGGTGCAACCGGCGCAAGAATTCCTGTTCGGACTTGCTACCGCGCCAGCCGCCCAGCACTGAAATGCGGCGTCCATCCTTGAGGACGAAGGCGGAAACGTCGACCGCATTGCCAAACGAGTGCTCCGACAATTTGCCTGATCGCCCACCGCCCACATTGCGGCAGCTATAGCTGCCAAACGTTTCGATGCGGACAACATCCGACCCCAGATATTGTTTGGCCGCAGGGCGCACAGCATAACGTGCCCAAGCCGTAAAATTGGCGGCGAGCGGGCAGGTCATAGCACCCAAATTGGTTGCTTCGGTCCCGAAATCCATCAGCTTTACGGTGTCGATAGTACGGCATCCGTCGCCAAAACTCTGGTTGGCCAATGCCGAAAACCGCACCGATTTTGCCTTGAGGTCGGACAGACACATGCGCGCATCCGGGTTCTTGAAGCTGTCGTTACCGTGGCGGACAATATCGCTTTCCTTGCGGCCACCGCAGGCAGAAAGCGCTAACATACCGACGGCAAACACGAGCAATATTGAAGGACGCAAAATCATAACCTGCTATTAGCGATTCGTGGTTAACAGGCTGTCAATATGTTGACGCTTCACGCGCGTTTGGCCCGCCAAGGAAACGGTCCGGCGCAAATTGTTGTTGGCAAACATTGTTACAAAATCGGGATTGCCCGAATTTATTAGCAACTCTATCAGCAACGCATGTTGCGAATCATTCTTAACAAAAAATATTTCTTTTGGGCGATGCTTGTTCTCCCCGCAGCATTCATGCTGCGCGGCTATCAAAGCGGTCAGACTATCGCGATGGACATGCTCGAACCGACGGGCGAATGGTCTGCGCGCTTGATGATTGTCGCGATGATGCTCGGCCCACTTGTTTCTCTGGTAGGGCCGAAGCGCTGGCTAAACTGGTTAGTCCAACGCCGTCGTGCATTGGGTGTTGCGGCATTTGGTTATGCGGTACTGCATCTTGTCTTTTATCTGATCGACATGGGTAATATTGACGATATTCTCGCCGAGTTCTGGGCGCTGGGCATCTGGTCGGGATGGGCCGCAATGCTGCTGTTAATACCGTTGGCAGCGACCAGCAATGAGGCATCGGTGCGCGCCTTCAAGGCTGGGTGGAAACGGTTACAAAGGCTGGTTTATCCTACAGCTGTGCTGGTATTGGTGCACTGGATATTTGTTCACAACAATCTGGGGCCAGCAATGGTTCATTTCATTCCATTAGTAGCGCTTGTTGCTGCAAGATTTTTCCTCTCCCCTAAAACCCACCCCCAAGGAGCATGAATATGCGTTTATTTTCTACTCTCGTTCTCGGCGCAGCGGCAACAATTGCGCTGGCATCGACTCCCGCGTCGGCCACTGGCGTCATCAAATGCAAAGCTGGTCCTGTGTCAGGTTGGAAAAGCAAAGAGAGCTTGAGTGCAAAGCTGGTGAAGGAAGGCTGGATCGTTCGCAAGTCGAAGGTCGATGGCGGTTGCTACGAAGTTTATGGCACCACCCCCGAAGGCGACCGCGTCGAAGCGCATTTCCATCCGGTAACACTCGAAAAACTCTATGTCGCGCGTCGCGGCAAAGTGTTGTTCCGTAAGACCGGCTACTAATCGCAAGTTGACAAACCCGGGGCTGTGCTTAAACGCGGCTCCGGGCCACGCGGTCCCAACGCCG
>JANONL010000037.1:0-1911 GCA_031420815.1 Sphingomonadales bacterium
TGCTGATCGATCAGCCGTCCGAACGCATTGATTTCGCAACCCGGCCAGCCCCCATGCCCGACGCCGAGCAACGGCATGTCGATCTGTCGGTCACCGATTTTGACCAGTTGAAGTCCGATCCATATTCTTTTTACGCCAAGCGCATATTGGGCCTGTCCGTGCTTGAGCCTGTCAATGCGGAGCCGAGCTATGCGTGGCGCGGGACGCTGGTCCACGACATATTGGAAAAATGGTTCAAGGAAGACCATTGCGATCCGGACCGGCTGATTGAGCGCGCCGAGGCTTTGCTGTCGGATGCAACGCTTGACCCGACGATGCGCGCGCTGTGGCAACCGCGCATGGTGGCGGGGCTGCGCTGGATTGCGCACGAAACGTTGCGGCTACAGGAAGAAGAAGGCCGTCAGTTGTTTGTAGCCGAAGAGCGCGGCGAGATGGAACTGCTTGGCATCAAAATCAAGGGTCGGGCGGACAGGATCGACCGTCTTGCCGATGGCACGCTAGCGATCATCGACTACAAAACGGGCAGTGCACCCAAAGCCAAGCAGGCGACGGCGGGCTTTGCGATGCAGCTGGGGCTGGTTGCGTTGATGGCGGAGCGGGGGGCAGTCAAAGGGGTAGCAGGAACGGCAGGACGGTTCGAATATTGGAGCCTTGCCAAGGCAAGTGGCGAATTCGGGCATATCTCGCAACCGACCAGCAAAAAGCTGGTAGATGGCCATATCGAAACCGCCGACTTTGTAGCCTTTATAAAAGGGCAGGCCGAAGAAGCGCTGGCAAAATGGATTACCGGCACCGCTTCGTTCGCGGCCAAACTGCACCCTGAATATGCCAATTACGAGGATTATGACCAACTGATGCGCAAGCAGGAATGGGACGGTCGCCAACCGGTCACCGATGGCGAAAGCGGATGAGTGATTGGCCAGACGATAAAGCTCTGAAACGCCTGATCCCGTCGCAACTGGGTGCGGTGAAGCCAGCCGACAATATCTGGCTGAGTGCGTCAGCGGGTACCGGCAAGACACAAGTTTTGACTGCGCGCGTTATCCGGCTGCTGCTCGAAAAGCGGGTCGAGCCCGAGAATCTGCTGTGCATCACCTTCACCAAAGCCGGTGCCGCCGAAATGGCCGAACGCATCAACCAGTTGCTCGCGTCCTGGGTGCAAAAACCCGACAAGCTGCTGTTCCACGATCTGGAAGCGGTCGGTGCTGATTCCGGACCGGATGCCCGCACGCAGGCGCGGCAATTGTTCGCCAAAGTCCTCGACGCGCCGGGCGGCGGGTTGCAAATCATGACGATCCACGGATTCTGCCAGTCATTGCTAGGCAGTTTTCCCGAAGAAGCCGGGTTGGTGCCGGGCTTCAAACCGGTTGAGGGCCGCGAGCAACAAGAGTTACAGCGCGAGGCCCTGTCTGGAATGATTCTCGCCGCTGATCAACGAGGCGACCAGCGGCTGATCACCAGCCTGCAATCGCTCAGCCTTGCCATGGGTGAAGATGCGGCGCTCAAATTCCTGCACAAATGCGGAAGCGCCCCCGACGTGATGGCCGGGATTCCCAATGACCAGGGCGCGGTGAAATGGGCACGCGGAGTTGCCGGGGTTGGTTTCGAGGGTTCTGCGGAAACGATGCTTGAGGCCGCACTTGCCGACGACGCGATCAATCGCGCCAGTATGCAATCATTAGCCGAGCAAAACCTTGTCTGGTGTAAAAACAAGGCCGATAGCCGGGGCGGCAAAAGGGCATCGGCGATCCACAATTGGCTGGCATCAACACCCGCGCAACGTGCGGCCTGTTTTCATATGCTGCATAATTGTTGGACAAGTGCCAAGGGTGAGCCAATGATTTCCTCGCAAAATCATACGCCTATGACAGTTGCTTACGCCGAACTGGCGCTTGAATTGCATCTATGGAC
>JANONL010000038.1:0-1635 GCA_031420815.1 Sphingomonadales bacterium
GCCGTCGATCAAAGTCTTGATGCCGTCGCCGACATTGGGCGGCGATTTGAGCGCGAGGTCGCGCAGCACATCGGCAACGCCTTCGAGCATCTCGTAATATTCGGGCAACACACGCGCGTCATGTTCGGAAAAGCGGGCAAACTCCTTTTGTGTGCGCTCCAGCCCGCCGCCGAGTTTCAGATAGCCACCATCCTCCTGTGGCAGGAAGTTCGAAATCGGTCGTTCGATGACGCGGTAGCCGTGATCGGCCAACTTCATGTCGGCAATGACTTTGGGCTGCAACAGGCTGACGGTGTAGCTCGCCACCGAGTTGCGGAAACCGGGATGGAATTCCTCGGTCACCGCCGCCCCACCAACTATATCGCGGCGCTCGACGATGCGGACTTTCAGGCCAGCGCGGGCGAGGTAAAAGGCGCAGACAAGGCCGTTATGCCCGGCACCGATGATCACGGCGTCATATCTCTTGCTCATGTGCGGCTCCAGCCAGATTGCGGGCGCTGTTCGGCCCTTGCTTCGGGGATAATGTCACGGATGCGCTGGCAGAAATGGCGCAGGCACACTTCTTTTTCGGATAGCGGACCCACCGAGAAACTGCGTGATGCCATGCCTTGCTGAACGCGCGATATCAGCTCGGTATCCTCGGCATTGACCTGTCGGTTGATCCGCCAGTTGAGATAACGCGCGGCTTTCATTTCGCGGCGTGTTTCTTCGGGAGTATAGGCATCGGGCAACGCATAGCTGATTTCACGGATCAGGCTGGTCGTCGGGCTGACCGGCAACCACTGCATGAAATCGACCTGATCGGGATAGATGTCGAAGGCCACGTTCGGCCAGAGCTTGAAGTAAAGCCAATGCCGCTGCTGGTTTTCGGGTAGATGCGGCACGGGCGGCAACAAGCGCTGATACATCCGTTCCGACCAGTTATCCGATGGCCGGTCGGTCAGGTCGCCCCACATCCGGTCGACATGAGGTTCTGCTTCGACACCATAGCTTTTGCCGAACAGACGGGTGAGGCCGGGATGCGCGACGGTGATGTGCAGCCCGTCTGAATAATTGTCGCCGATATTCTTCCAGTTCACATCCCGCAGGCGCAAGGTAACGCGGCCCAAGGCGCGGAGTTCTTCAAAACGATAGGGTGCCACCATATCCTCATAGGGTGCCATCATGTCAGCAACGGTTGGTCCTTCATCCTTCAACCGGACGAAGATGAAGCCACGCCAAATTTCGATGGAAACAGGCGCAAGGCCATGTCGCGACTTATCGAGGCCGGGATAGCTCGCGCTATCAGGTACGCCGCTCAACCGGCCATCCAATTCATATGTCCACGCATGATAGGGGCAGATCAGCTTTTTTGCGCAGCCGCTGGAACCGTCAACCAGTCGCGAACCGCGGTGGCGACAGACATTGGTGAATGCCCGCATCACATCGTCGTTGCCACGCACGACAATGACACTTTCGCCCAGATAATCGAGGCTGTGCCAGTCGCCTTTGGAAGGCACATCGCTGACATGGCAAACTACTTGCCAGCTTGGCGCGAAGACGCGTTCCTGTTCGGCGGCGAAGAAGTCGGGGTCGCTATAAGTCCAAGCGGGCAGGCTCCAGCCGCCTTGTGGGTCGATGTTTGCGAAGGTGTTG
>JANONL010000039.1:0-6775 GCA_031420815.1 Sphingomonadales bacterium
TGATGCTTTATCGCGCGAAACAGCGCAGCTATAAGCGCGTACAATGTCCATGAAGGGGAGAATGAACATGAAGCTCCGGCTCACCTTATTCGGCACAGCGGCACTGTTCGTTGTCATGCCAGTATCGGCGCAAGACGCCAACGTCGAAGGCCGCGTGGTCAAGCTGGAAAAGGAAATGCGCGCAGTGCAGCGTGAGGTTTTTCCTAATGGCGCAGGCAAATTCTTTGAACCCGAAATAAAGCCGGCCGATGGCAAGGCGACAACCACCACATCGTCATCGACTGCGGTCGCTGATTTGCTGGCACGGGTCGACGCGCTGGAAACGCAGCTTGCGACTTTGACCGGACAGGTCGAACAGCACGGCAACAGCATGCGTTCGATGGAAACACGGCTGAAAACGCTTGAAGCCGACCTGAAAGCGCAGGCTGCGCCAGCCGTCGCTATCGCACCGGTGACAACTGCACCAGCGGCGGTCAAGGCCACGCCAAAGCCCGCTGCTACCATAACACCAGCTGCGACAAAACCGACCGCTGCGCGCACCGCCGCCGTTGCCAAGATCGCGCGCCCGGCAACCGGTAATGCGTTTGATGACGGCTATGATTATGGCTACCGGTTGTGGGAGGCCAAATTTTACCCCGAAGCGCAGGTAACGCTGGAGGAAACGGTCAAGAAGTTCCCGAAAAACTCCCGCTTGAGTTACGCGCGCAACCTGCTCGGTCGTGCCTGGCTGGATGACAAGAAACCGGCGACTGCGGTCAAGATTTTCTACGATAATTACAAGAACGAACCGCGCGGTGACCGTGCGCCAGAAAGCCTGTTTTTCCTAGGTTCGGCGCTTACCGATCTTGGTAAGACCCCGGAAGCGTGTGAAGCTTTTGGCGAACTGGCCAAAGCTTACCCTGACGCCGCAACCGGACGCTTGGCCGATCGCGTCGCGGCGGGTCGCAGCAGGGCGAAGTGCAAGTAAATTCGGGCACTAACGACGCCGCTAACCGTTACAAAAATGCTATCGAGCAGCTGAGTACCGAGCGGTCGGGCACTGAAACCAATCCGCGCATTTTACTGGCGGTATCGGGCGGACCGGACAGTCTGGCACTGCTGTTGCTCGCCCATGCCGTGATGCCCGACCGCATTGCAGCAGCCACCATCGATCATGGATTAAGGCCCGAGTCGAAGGACGAAGCGGCGTTCGTGGCGGGGCTGTGCGCAGACAGGGGCATCGCCCACCATATCCTCACGCCCGATCAGCCGATCACCGGCAACATCCAGTCCGCCGCAAGAGCCGCGCGTTATGCCCTGCTGGAATGCGCTGCCGACGAATTGCAATGTACGCTGATTGCGACCGCACACCATAGCGATGACCAGCTGGAAACAGTGTTGATGCGGCTGGCGCGTGGCAGTGGAATTGCTGGATTGGCTGGCGTGCGCGCGCATTATGGCCGGATCATTCGCCCGTTGCTCGGTTTTACCAAGGCTGAGCTCGTGCAAATCTGCGCCGATCACGGCATCGAACCCGTGCGTGATTCCAGCAACGAAGATGACGATTTCGACCGTGTGGCGATGCGCCAATTTCTTCGCCGTAACCCACACCCGTTCGACGCCTTCCGCGCGGCGCGCACCGCGTCGGCTGTTGCCGATGCGGTCGAAGCGTTGGACTGGATGGTCGCGCAACTGGCTACGCAAAGGGTTATTTCTGAAGATAGCCAGATCCGCACCGACGCCGCTGATTTGCCGCGCGAATTACAGCGGCGTTTGCTCATTGCCAGCCTGCAAAGACTGGCCCCCGAAATGACCCCGCGTGGAGAGGCGGTCGAGCGTCTGCTCGACGACCTCGGTGCCGGTAAAATCGTAACCATCGGCGACATTCTTTGCAAAGGCGGCGACGTCTGGTATTTTTCGGCCGCACCGCCGCGCCGGACTGTTTAGGGCCGAACCTAACAATTCAGGCAATTTTTCGGTCTCGTTATATTGCCATTCACCCATTCGCGCTTACATTGCTTTCAGATACCCCGTTGCCTGTCGTAACGGGGGAGCATGACAAGGCCCACGCGATGAATGATGAGCAAGAACCTAAAGGCAACCCGCTGCTGAAAAATCTGGCCATTTGGTCCGGAATTATCGTTGCACTTTTGCTGATCGCTTCGATTTTCAGCGGTGGCGGAGCAGAGGCGGCCAAGGGCATCAGCTATTCCTCTTTCCGTGACAAGGTTGAGGCAGGCGAGGTCAAATCGGTCGCAATTGCGCCCGAACGGATTAGCGGCAAGTTGCAGGACGGCAGCAGCTTTGCCACCGTTCCGGTTCCCGGCGACGCCAGCCTTTATCAGTTGCTCGACGAGAAATCGGTCGATGTTCAGGGCAAAGTCGAGGAGCAGCCGAGCCTGCTGCTTATTCTTGTCTATCAGGCGCTGCCGTTCCTGCTGATTTTGGGCATCGCCTTCTTCGTCCTGCGCCAGATGCAAAAAGGCAGCGGTTCGGGCGCAATGGGTTTCGGCAAATCCAAAGCCAAATTGCTCACCGAAAAGCATGGCAAAGTGACTTTTCAGGACGTTGCAGGGATCGACGAAGCACGCGAGGAATTGCAGGAAATCGTCGAATTTCTCAAAGACCCGCTCAAATTTTCTAAGCTCGGCGGCAAAATCCCCAAGGGTGCCCTTCTCGTGGGTAGCCCCGGCACCGGCAAGACCCTGCTCGCTCGCGCAATCGCCGGTGAAGCAGGCGTTCCGTTCTTCTCGATCTCGGGTTCTGATTTTGTCGAAATGTTCGTCGGCGTCGGCGCAAGCCGCGTGCGCGATATGTTCGAACAAGCCAAAAAGAACGCGCCGTGCATCGTCTTCATCGATGAAATCGACGCCGTCGGTCGCAGCCGTGGCGCAGGCCTTGGCAACCAGAATGACGAGCGCGAACAGACGTTGAACCAGTTGCTCGTCGAAATGGACGGGTTCGAAGCCAACGAAGGCGTCATCATCGTCGCTGCCACTAACCGACCCGATGTGCTTGACCCGGCGTTGCTGCGTCCAGGCCGTTTCGACCGGCAGGTCGTGGTACCACGCCCCGATATTGATGGCCGCGTCAAGATTCTGGAAGTGCATATGCGTAAGGTGCCGCTCGCGCCTGACGTCGATGGCCGCGTAATTGCTCGCGGAACGCCCGGCTTTTCCGGTGCCGATCTCGCCAACCTAGTGAACGAGGCCGCGTTGCTCGCCGCCCGTCGTGGCAAACGCATGGTTGCGATGCAGGAATTCGAGGACGCCAAAGACAAGGTGATGATGGGCACCGAACGCAAATCGATGGTGATGACCGAGGACGAAAAGAAAATGACCGCCTATCATGAGGCCGGCCATGCGATTGTCGCGGTCCACGAACCAGCATCCGACCCGATCCACAAGGCCACGATCATCCCGCGTGGACGTGCCCTCGGCATGGTGATGCGCCTGCCCGAACGTGACAGCTACAGCTATCACCGTGACAAGATGCATGCCAATCTGGCGGTGTCGATGGGCGGCCGCGTCGCCGAAGAACTGATCTTCGGCTATGAAAAGGTCAGTTCTGGCGCATCGAGCGATATTCAATATGCGACCAGTCTCGCGCGTGACATGGTTACCCAATGGGGCATGTCGGACGCAATGGGGCCGTTGCAGTACGAAGAACGCCATGACGGCTATCTCGGCTATGGTATGTCGCAGCGTTCGGCAATGTCGGACGAGACGGCGATGAAGATCGACGCTGAAATCCGCAAACTGGTCGAAGGCGGCCATACCCGCGCAACCGGGCTGTTGAAGAAGCATAACAAGCAATTGCATCTTCTTGCCAATGCATTGCTCGAATTCGAAACTTTGTCGGGCGACGATATCAAGTCGTTGCTCGCCACCGGCAAGTTCGAACGCGATGATGGTGCGGTGGTTAAGCCTTCGGGTATCCCGCAAATCGGCACCGCGATTCCCAAAGCAGGTCGACGTAAGCCGGTGGGGATTGGGGGCGCCACGCCGCAGGGCGCATGAGACCGGAACAAAGACTATTCAACTAGCGTTCACTCCGTTATCGCCATTAGCGAGAGAGTTGAGGTCGCGAGAATATAATGAAATTGAAGCTGTTATTTGCCAGCGGCGCTTTGCTGCTGTGCACCACTGTTGCAAACGCAATGGATGCAGAAACCTTTTACCTGAAAGCCGTCGCGCTGAAGAAGCGCGGTATGGGCGCGATGTTTTCGCAAGACCTGAAGCCGATGATGACGACGTTCAAAAATGCGGCCGACTCGGTCAAGGCCGAAAATGAAAAGGCGAGAGCAGCGGGCAGCCCGTTATTTTGCGCTCCCAAGAAATACCGCCTGACGGCCGACCAGTTTTTATCCGAATTCGGCATGATTCCGCAGGACCGCCGTCGCAGCTTAACGGTGCGCGAAGCTTGGCGCGAAATTGTTATCCGCCGGTTTCCCTGCTAACCCCTCACTGACAGCGATTTCGCGTTAAATGAATATTTAACGGTTAAGATGTCGCAGTTAAACAAACAATAGACCGCCAATTTGATTCATTGAAAATGGCGATCTAGGGGGAAGCATGCCAATCTACTGTGATGAATCGGGTGGTGTCGGACGCGGCGTTATGACGCTAGCAGCGTTGTTGATCGAGGCAGATGCTGCCGACGCGGTGCTCGCGAATTTCCGCACAGCAAACGGGCTTGTGGGTGAACTCAAGGGTAGCCGGCTCGACCTGACCGAACGCGCTTTGCTGTTCAATTTACTCGGTCAGGCAAAGTGGGCAGCAACGGTCGGAGTTGCGATATCGGCGCTGAAACCTGAACCAGGCGAGGACCGCGGTGACCACGACATCGCGATTTACGCGGCATTGCTCGACGACGTCATCGCGTCCACAATCACTACATCCGACGGCTGCCCGCAAGTGGTCATCGACGACGGGCGCTATGGGCCTGCCACGATGGCGCTGGTCCGTCAGGACATCGCCGAACTGGTCGGCCCATGCGGGCAGACGCAGATGGAATTGAGTCACCGTGCAAGCGGGCTGCAAATCGCCGACGTCATCGCCAACAGCTTCTTCAACCGCGCGCTGGTGAATAACCGGCAGGCACAGATGGCCGCCATCGTCGCGCCCTTCCTTAAAAGCGCACAAATCAAACTGAGGATTCTGGTTCCCTGACTTAGAGCCGATAGCGGTCCTGACGCTAAGCAGTGACGCCGAGCGTGACGATCATGATCGCAAACAGCATAAGCGCCGTAACCGAGAAAATCGTCAGCACACACATCCGCCAAAACGCGCCGAACCGCGAAGTCTGATAAGCATGATGCAGTTGTCGGTACATATGGATCGGCGGTACCAATGCCAGCGCCAGGCCGCCGACAATTTCGGTAGCGGGAAACTGGATAAGAATGGCACAAATTGTCCCGAGCAGCATCATGAAGGTCAGCGAATAGGTGACGAAAACCGCATGATCGAACATTTTGAAACGCCGCCGCCAGAAAAACAGTAGCCACACAAAAGGCACCGAGATCGGGATTAATGCCCAGCTGAATTTATAGGCGTTGGACTGTATCTTGTAGAGCAATAGCTGCGGATTTTCGCTGGCATGCTTGAACGCTTCATTCAGCCGCTTGGCACCGGGGAACCTTGGGTCTGTAAATGTCCAATTGCTGCTGCTTGTATCACCTTTGGCCAAAGCGTCGGCTGCGCCGCCCACCAGCTTTACGCCGAGTTTCGCGCCCTCCAGCTCTTCTGTGATTGTGTCGGTCGGTTTCCCAGCGTTTTTCGCCGCCGCCAGTTCGGATTCCAGTCGGGCAATTTCGGTTTCGATCTTGCCTTTCTCAAGAGAAATTTTGCGCGCCGCGATATCGGCACGGCGGATTTCTTTGCCGCGGCCTTCCTCTAGGGTTTTCAGGTTATTGCGGTAGCGTGCAATTTCGCTGTCCATCCACTGATAACCCGGCGTCCCGGACGCGATGGCTGCTTTCTTGTCCGCCTCCAGCTTGGCAATGTCATCCAGAATGTCTTTGCGGTCTGCCAGATATTCTCGTTGCGCTGAATCGGCTGTGACCACAGTATTGGGATTTATCTCACTGGGAACGAGCCAGTTGAAGGTCGCAAAAGTCAGAAAAACGGTGAACAAAAACAATGCCAGCGGCGATACGAACTTTGCCCGCTCACCGTGCACGTAGCGGCGCGTCAGGTCGCCGGGCCGCCAGAACAGCATCGGCAATGTGCGCCATATCTTGCCGTCGAAATGCAGCACGCTGTGCAGGAAGTCATGGCCGAAAGCATGGAGCGTGCGGTGGAGTTGGCCCTTTTGTCCGCACGCATGACAGTGAGCACCTGTCAGCGTGGCACCGCAATTAAGGCAATGGCCGTCGTTGTTCACTTGCCCTTCGCCAGCGTCGGGTTCGACCACCCGCGCAATCACCGCGCCGGTTAATATGTCCGCTGCCCCTGCCAAATCTCCGCTCATAACCGGGATGTATCAAGCCACCCGCGATTTGCCAAAAGAAAAGGCCCGGGAACGAGCCGGGCCTTGTTCACCATATATCGCGTGACGTTACCGGTCGTAGTCGCGCTGTACGCCGGCACCGCGCGCAGGCGCTGCCGCGGTCAGGCGCAACGCTTCTGCCGACAGGCTGATCGAGCCGATTTCGTCTGGAGCTTCGTCTTCATCGACCTGCACCTTCTGCAACGACTGGATAACGCCTTCCTGCAGATGATCGGGGCGCACGGTTTCCTCTGCGATTTCACGCAAAGCAACAACCGGATTTTTATCACGATCGCGGTCGATGGTC
>JANONL010000040.1:0-3207 GCA_031420815.1 Sphingomonadales bacterium
CTTGCTTTCGGTTTCAGTCGGTTCGATAAGCATTGCACCATGGACCACCAGCGGGAAATAGACCGTCATCGGATGATAACCTTCGTCAATCAGCCCCTTGGCGATGTCCAGCGTTGAAAATCCTTCGGCCATGCCGTCATCGGAGAACAACGCCTCGTGCATGCACGGCCCACTATGCGCAAACGGCGCGTCGAGCACGTCTTCGAGGCTGCGCAGCAGGTAGTTGGCGTTCAAAACGGCATCGTCTGCTACCTGACGCAGGCCATCGGCGCCGTGGCTCATGATGTAGCTCAGCGCGCGGGTAAACATCCCCATCTGGCCGTGGAAAGCAACCATTCGTCCAAAGGTGGCGTCATGATGTTCGCCAGCCGTTTCTTCTTCGACAAGCATGAATGTATCACCGTGCTTGTCAACGAAAGGTAGCGGCGCGAATGGTGCAAGCGCTTCCGATAATACCACTGGCCCCGAACCCGGCCCGCCGCCACCATGCGGTGTCGAAAATGTTTTGTGCAGATTGATATGCATCGCATCGACACCCAAGTCGCCTGGACGCACTCGACCGACGATGGCATTGAAGTTAGCACCGTCGCAGTAAACGAAGCCGCCAGCCGCGTGCACCGCATCTGAAATCGCCAGCATATCGCGTTCGAACAGACCGCAGGTGTTGGGGTTTGTTATCATCACACCGGCCACGTCAGGCCCAAGCCGGGACTTCAGTGCCTCAAGATCAACACGTCCTTCGGATGTAGCAGGGATGTTTTCGACGGCATAACCAGCGAATGCTGCCGTTGCCGGATTGGTGCCATGCGCGCTTTCGGGGCATAGGATCACAGAGCGCGCATCACCGCGTGCGGTCAATGCTGCGCGGATCGCCAATATTCCGCATAACTCGCCGTGGGCGCCTGCTTTTGGCGACATAGCTACGGCCTTCATGCCGGTTAAGGTAATTAACCAGTGTGCTAGCTCGTGAATTACCGCCAAAGCGCCCTGCACCGTTTCAACGGGCTGCAACGGATGGACATCGGCAAAGCCCGGCATCCGCGCGACTTTTTCGTTGAGACGCGGGTTGTGCTTCATCGTGCAACTGCCCAAGGGGAAGAAACCCAGATCAATCGCGTAATTCTGACGCGACAGGCGGGTGTAGTGCCGCACGGTTTCGGGTTCGGACAGGCCGGGCAAGCCGATATCGCGGTTGCGTTCCAGTCCACCGAGGCGTGACGTCACTTTTGGCGCATCGGCCAAGTCCACGCCAGTTGTCTGCGATGTGCCGATTTCGAATATCAGGGCTTCGTCGAGCATTAGCGCCCGGTTGCCGGTGAAAGTCACCGGTTTGGCATCGCCTGATCCAACCATTTCGGGTTTCCATCCGCTTTGATTGATCGCGTTCATGCTAACACCTCCGTCAGCGCCGTCGCCAGCGTTTCAATATCCTCGTCCGTCACCACTTCGGTAATGGCGACGACCAAACCATTCTCGAGCGCCAAAATACCGGGATAAAGCCTCCCGAGCGACACACCGCCCAACACCTTCTTATCCGCCAATGCGCGCACGACAGGACGTGCCTCTTTGGATAGTTTCAACGTGAACTCGTTAAAGAAACTATCGTTGACCAATTCAACGCCCGGAACCTGCGAAAGCCGCTCCGCCGCCTGCACCGCAAGACCGTGATTAAGCGCCGCCAGATCGCGCAAGCCTTTTTCACCCAACAATGTCATATGTACACTGAAAGCCAAGGCACAAAGCCCTGAATTTGTGCAGATATTTGATGTCGCCTTTTCGCGCCGAATATGCTGTTCACGCGTCGATAGCGTCAGCACGAAGCCGCGCTTGCCCTCGGCATCGACGGTCTCGCCGCAGAGCCGACCCGGCATTTGCCGAACAAATTTTTCCTTACAGGCAAACAGCCCGACATATGGCCCACCGAATTGCAGACCGACGCCAATTGACTGACCCTCCCCAACAACGATATCGGCCCCCATCTCGCCGGGAGCCTTGATCGCGCCCAGTGCCACCGGCTCGGTCACCACCGCAATCAGCAACGCGCCATGCTCATGCGCCTTGGCCGCAATTGCCGTCAGGTCTTCGATCCGTCCCAATATGTCGGGATATTGCACCACGACACAGCTCGTCTCGCTATCGATTGCCGCCAGCAACCGCTCGCTGTCGGTGTTGGCCGACAATTCGGGCTTTGCGACGTTCAGCGTATCGCCGGTAAACTTCGCCATTGTCTGGCAAACGTTGACATAATGCGGGTGCAGGCCCGACGATAATACCGCGTTTTTGCGCTTGGTAACGCGCCCCGCCATGCTGATCGCCTCCCAACACGCGGTCGAGCCGTCGTACATCGACGCATTGGCAACGTCGCAGCCGAGCAACCGCGCCACCTGCGTCTGGAACTCAAACAGCATCTGCAGCGTACCCTGCGCGATTTCGGGCTGGTACGGCGTGTAGGCGGTCAGAAACTCGCCGCGCTGGATCAGGTGATCGACGCTGGCCGGAACATGATGCTTATACGCCCCACAACCGAGGAAAAACGGGTGATGCGACGCCGCCATATTCGTACGCGCCAGATTGGAGAAATGCCGCTGCACGGCCATTTCGCTGGCGTGGTTGGGTAACCCGTGGATCGGCCCGTCAAGTCGCGCCTCGGCGGGGACATCTACGAACAGATCGTCGATGCTGTTCGCGCCGATGACGCCGAGCATCGCCTGCCGGTCATTGTTTGTAAGGGGTAAGTAACGCATTATTTTGCCTTTCTAATGCCGTCACCCTGAACTTGTTTCAGGGTCTTAATTTTTCCGCCGCCGAATTAAGATGCTGAAACAAGTTCAGCATGACGCGATCATATGTCTTACAACCCGTCCACAAACGCCTTGTAAGCCGCCTCATCCATCAGGCTGTCGAGTTCGCCTACATCGGACAACGTCAGCTTGAAAAACCAGCCGTCGTTTTCGGGGTCGCTGTTGACCAGTGCCGGATCATCGCCAAGCGCGTCATTGCCTTGGGTCACAGTCCCCGAAACCGGAGCATACACGTCGGAAGCCGCCTTGACCGATTCGACAACCGCTGCATCTCCGCCCTTCTTCAGAGTCGAGCCGACCGCTGGCACTTCGGCAAAGACAATATCGCCCAACTGGCCCTGCGCATAATCGGTGATGCCTACGGTCGCGGTGTCGCCATCGACGTCGACCCATTCATGATCTTGCG
>JANONL010000041.1:0-12202 GCA_031420815.1 Sphingomonadales bacterium
TTGAAGCGTTCTTCGATTTCGGCTGCACTCATTTTGGCAGCGACATCAGGGTCGGCTTTTAGCAACTCCATCAGCGACAAGGCGCCGTCCGATTCCCACACCTTCATCGCGTTACGTTGCACGATGCTGTAACTGTCCTCGCGGCTGATCCCCGCCTGTGTCAACGCCAACAGGACTCGTTGCGAATGGACAAGCCCGCCCATCCGGTCGAGATTCTTCTGCATCCGTTCCGGGTAGACCAGAAGCTTTTCGATCACACCCGTAAGGCGACCCAATGCAAAATCGAGCGTAATCGTCGCATCGGGGCCGATGTAGCGTTCGACCGACGAATGAGAGATATCACGCTCATGCCAGAGCGCGACATTTTCTAGCGCAGGCGTCACATAGCCGCGCACCATGCGAGCTAAGCCGGTGAGGTTTTCGGTAAGGATCGGATTGCGCTTGTGCGGCATTGCCGAGCTGCCCTTTTGGCCGGGTGAGAAATATTCCTCGGCCTCCAATACTTCGGTACGCTGCAAATGGCGCACTTCGGTGGCCAGGCGTTCGATTGAGGAGGCAATTACACCTAAAGTCGCGAAATACATCGCATGCCGGTCACGTGGGATGACTTGTGTGGATACCGGCTCAATTGCGAGGTTCAGTTTCGCCGCAACATGCGCTTCGACCTTGGGATCGATATTGGCAAATGTTCCCACAGCGCCAGAAATCGCACAGGTCGCAATCTCAGCGCGCGCCGTGACCAGGCGCTCGCGTCCCCGCGCAAATTCGGCATAGGCTTGGGCGAGCTTCAGCCCGAAGGTAACCGGTTCGGCATGGATGCCGTGGCTGCGGCCAATCGTCGGCGTAAATTTATACTCCAGCGCTCGGGTTTTGATCGCGGCAAGCAGCTTGTCCATATCGGCAATCAGCAGGTCCGTGGCGCGGCCCAATTGCACAGCAAGGCAGGTGTCGAGCACGTCGGAGGACGTCATGCCCTGGTGCATGAAACGCGCTTCATCACCGACTTGCTCGGCAACCCAAGTCAGGAAAGCAATCACGTCATGCTTGGTCACTGCCTCGATCGCGTCAATCGCCGCGACATCAATCTTGGGGTTGGTCGCCCACCATTTCCAAAGCGCCTCTGCCGCCGATTTCGGTACTACACCCAAATCTGCCAAAGCATCGGTTGCGTGTGCCTCAATCTCGAACCAAATCCTGAACCGCGCCTCCGGCTCCCAGATGGCGACCATATCGGGGCGAGAATAGCGGGGGATCATGGGCGGACTTTCTATAAGGCGTGGAGTCGCAGCGGCGGTTAGCAGAGGCGGGCCGCGATAACAAATCTGTGGATTGATGCGAAATGCGCTTTGCGGCGAGTCATTGGCTCGCTATCGCACCCGCAATGTCTGACACCACCGAAACACCGCCAGCAGAAGACCCGTTCGACGCGATTGTGGACTCGCCGTTCGATGCAGCGCTATCCGAGCGCTATCTGATCTACGCGATGTCGACGATTACCGCACGTTCACTGCCCGATCTGCGCGACGGCCTTAAGCCTGTTCACCGACGGCTTTTGTGGGCGATGCGGTTGCTAAAGCTCGACCCGTCGCAGGGCTATAAGAAATGTGCGCGCGTGGTGGGCGATGTCATCGGTAAATATCACCCACATGGCGACCAGTCGGTTTATGACGCGATGGTCCGCTTGGCGCAGACCTTTTCGCTGCGCTATCCGCTGGTCGACGGGCAGGGCAATTTTGGCAATATCGACGGCGATAATGCTGCGGCCTATCGCTACACAGAGGCGCGGCTGACCAAGACCGCAATCGAACTGATGAACGGGCTCGACGAGAACGCCACAGATTTCAGGCCCACTTACAATGGGGAGGATGAAGAACCCGAGGTTATGCCGGGGCTTTTTCCGAACCTGCTGGCTAACGGTGCGAGCGGGATTGCGGTGGGGATGGCGACGTCGATCCCGTCCCATAATGCCGCCGAGATAATCGATGCGGCTATGCTGCTGATCGACGAACCACAGGCAATGCACGAACAGTTGATGCAAATCGTCCAAGGGCCCGACTTCGCAACCGGGGGACTGCTGGTCGATAGCCGGGAAGTTATCAGCGCAGCTTATGCCAGCGGACGCGGAGCGATGCGGGTACGGGCGCGGTTTTCGACAGGGCGAACCGAAGATGGCAGCTGGGAAGCGACCGGCGTCGAGAAACAATCGGGTGGCACTTGGCAGCTGGTTATCTCCGAAATTCCGTATCAGGTACAAAAGGGTAAACTGATCGAGCAAATTGCGCAGCTGATCGCCGACAAGAAGCTGCCGATCCTTGATGACGTTCGCGATGAGAGCGACGAGGCAATCCGTATCGTGTTGGTGCCAAAGAGCCGCAATGTCGATCCCGAAGATTTGAAAAGCGCGCTGTTCCGGATGACCGATCTGGAAACGCGCTTTTCGCTCAATATGAACGTTCTCGATGCCCACCGTACGCCGCGGGTCATGGGCATCGGTACCGTATTGCGCGAATGGCTGTCTCACCAGATCGAGGTTTTGGTTCGCAAATCGCAACATCGGCTGGAAAAAATCGACGCACGCCTCGAACTGGTCGACGGCTATATCATTGCCTTTCTCAATCTCGACCGGATTATCGAGATTATCCGCAACGAGGATGAGCCCAAACCGCTGATGATGGCTGAATTTCAGCTCACCGACCGGCAGGCAGAGGCTATTCTCAACATGCGGTTGCGGAGCTTGCGTAAACTCGAGGAAATGGAGCTGCGCCGCGAACTCGACGTGTTGAAGGCCGAGCGCGAAGAGTTGGTCAAACTGATCGAAAGTCCGGCACGCCAGCGCACGCGGTTAAAGAAAGACCTGACCACGTTGCGCAAGGCCTATGCCGAGGATACCGATCTGGGTCGCCGTCGTACCTCGCTTGAGGAAGCAGGGCAGGCGCGTGAAATCTCGCTCGAGGCCTTTATCGAGCGCGAGCCGGTAACGGTAATCATGTCGAAACGCGGCTGGATCAAAGCGATGAAGGGGCATGCCGACCTGTCCGCGCGTGCTGACTTCAAATTTAAGGAAGGTGACGGCCCCGCATTTGCCTTCCACGCGCAAACCACCGACAAAATCCTGGTGGCAACAGCCAACGGCCGCTTTTACACTTTGGGTACGGACAAGCTGCCTGGGGCTCGCGGTTTTGGAGAACCGCTGGGGACTATGGTCGATATCGAGGCCGGCAATGATGTCGTGGCGGTATTGCCGGTCACACCCAATGGTCGGATGTTGCTGGCCGCATCGACCGGCAAAGGCTTTATTGCCAGAATGGCCGAGGTGGTCGCCGAAACCCGAAAAGGGCGCGGTGTAGTGGGTGTGAAGCCTGGTGCAAAGTTGAAGGTCGTTCGGCTTGCTCCGCCCGAAACATCGGATGAAGCCGTGGCGAGGGACCAATATGTCGCGGTCGTGGGCGACAACCGCAAATTGGTGGCTTTTCCACTGAACGAGCTGCCGGAAATGGCCAAGGGTCAGGGCGTCACGCTGCAACGCTACAAAGACGGTGGGCTTGCCGATGCGGTCTGTTTCCGGATGAGCGAAGGTTTGAGCTGGGCGATGGGTGGCGACAGCGGGCGCACGCGGACTGAAAACGACATGTCGCTCTGGCGCGTGGCGCGCGGAGCCGCTGGTCGTTTGCCACCGCAAGGGTTTCCGCGCAATAATCGCTTCGACTGACGACTCGTCGCAAAAAAATTAACCTTTTATTGGTCACGAATTGAGTGACGAATTTTTACAACTCGCCCGCTAGTAACGGCGTCAATGAAAATAATGGGTCGCCAAAACTTTACCGATGCTACGCCCGTCGCTGTTCGCTTTGATGGCGGACAGCGTCTGGTTTTGGTCGATCCGCAGGTGGAATATGGCTGGCTTGCATCGCTGCCGATTGCAGGTGCAATTTTTCGACTGGTCGGCGACAGCGTTGAACACGTTATCAGCAACAAGACGTTCGATGATCTTGCCATAGGCTTTCGCCGTGAATCCGCGCTCGACATGGCAACCTTGGCCAACCGCGTTATCGACATGGTCGATCAGGGACGTGACAAGCATTTCGAATGTTGGCAGTCGCCCGATCCGGTCAATCGCCGCGAACTGGAAATTAGTATTGCGCGCTTTGGCAGTGATGGCGATCTCATGCTGGTGTCGATCGTTGACCGAACCGCCGAAGCAATCAGCCGGATAAATTTGCGCCGTGAAATGCTGAGCGACAGCTTGACCGGCTTTGCCAACCGCACGGGGTTTGAGGAAGAGGTCGAGGATGCGATTGACGCATTGTTGAAGTCCGGTGCAGCATCGGGCTATGCAATCATTCTCGTCGATCTGGCAAGATTCAGCCGGGTGAATGAATCGGTTGGTGCGATGGCGGGCGACGAGTTGATCATCACTGTTGCCCGCCGACTGAATTCACGCATTCGCAAGAATGAAATCTTGTGCCGTCTTGGTGGCAACGAATTTGCGCTGTTCGTTCACCTTGCGCCTGGCAGTGGCGGCATCGACGCGATTGCCAAGCGGATGATCGATGCGTTTGCCGAGCCATGCCAACTGTCCAATCTGGAAATTCAGGTTGAATGCGCGGTTGCGGCGGCGGCTGGCGAAATCGGCGCCGATGATCCGATGGACACGCTTCGCCATGCGCAGATCGCTTTAAAGCGGGCGAAATGGACCAAGGCATTCGAAATATACGCACCCGGTGCGGTGGATAATGCGCGCAAGCGCTTTTCCATGGAAACCGATTTGCGCCGCGCACTGCAACGCGGCGAACTGGAATTGCACTATCAACCGCTGGTTGATCTCGAAACGGGGGCGCTAAACGGATTTGAAGCGCTGGCACGCTGGCAACACGCCGATCTGGGGCAAATTTCACCAGTAGATTTCATTCCCGTAGCAGAAGAAAGCGGCCTCATCGTGCCACTTGGGCGCTGGGCGCTGGAGGAAGCGGCTAAAACAATCGCGGCTTGGGATGGCCGACTGCAAGGCAATTCGAACTTTAAGATTTCGGTCAATATGTCGGCTGTGCAAATGCAACGCGATGATGTCGTCGAAGCGGTTTCTTCGGCGCTTTCAGGTGCCGGTATTTCCGGGGATCGGTTGACGCTTGAGCTGACAGAAAGCGCATTTATCAACGACCCGGATGGTGCGAAACGGCTACTTGAATCCTTGAAAGCGCTCGACACAAATTTGGCGATGGATGATTTTGGCATGGGCTATTCCAACCTCGCTTATCTCCAGCAGCTGCCGATAGACGTGTTGAAAATCGACCGTAGTTTCGTGTCAGGGATGATGGTTGACAAGGACAAGCGAGCAATTGTCCGAACCGTGTTGTCGCTCGCTCGCGCACTCGGCATGAAGACAACCGCTGAAGGCATTGAAAGCGAACAAATTTCTGACGTTTTACGACGACTGGGTTGTTCTGTGGGGCAAGGTTATTATTTTGCCAGACCGCTGGCACCTGAGGCCGCTTATACCTTTTTAGAAGCCAGCATCGCCTCGGCAACTGCTTGATTGGCAATTTCGTTTATACGCGTAACCGGAGGAAAACTTTCTGCGATCCAGCTATTCTCGATTGCTTGCAAAGTTTGCGCAACCACTGGCCCCACGCTTAAGCCGCGCGCGATAAGGTCACCCCCCTTTATCGCAAATTCTGGCGCTTCCCACCCATTCAGCATTTCCATGCAGGAAGCAAAATCTGCATCATCTGCATAGAGCAGTGCTGAATCGCGCGCGGCGTCTACGCCTTGCCGATACGCTATGGCGCGAACATTTTTGGCAGTGGGTGGTTCGCCGCCCAACCGCCGCGCTAGATCGGCGCGCATTCGGTTGGACAGCTTGAGCCGCATAGCCACGTTTTGGGCTGTATTGGCGTCCCATGGCAGTAATGAAAGCAATCGCGCCGCCAGCGACGGAGTGCACGACCATTCCCGCTCACGTTCGTAAAGCCTGTTTAATGCGCTCGCCGCGTTGTCTGCCACTTCAGGTAGGAAGGGGGCAAAAATCCGGTACTGGATCATCAGCGAGATAGTCCGACGCGGGTCTGGCAAGGCCAGCAGTTTAAGTAGCTCGCCCGCAACGCGCTCGCGTGACAAGGCCATCAGACTATTTGTATTTTCTGCGCATGCCGCAATCGCCTGTGAATCCGCTGGTCCTTTGCTGAATCGGGCTAGGAATCGGAAATAGCGTAAGATTCGGAGGTGATCTTCGGCGATCCGTTCGTTGGCGTCGCCGATGAAGCGGACATTTCCAGTTTTTAGGTCCTCCAAACCGCCGAAATAGTCGAAAATGTCGCCTGTGGAAGGATCAGCATAGAGCGCATTGATGGTGAAATCGCGCCGCGCCGCGTCTTCTTTCCAGTCGGTGGCAAAGGCGACAACCGCGCGTCTGCCGTCGGTCGCAACATCGCGGCGGAGCGTGGTTATTTCGTAATTTTTGCCATCGGCAACCGCCGTTACAGTGCCATGATCCAGGCCGGTTGGGACGGCTTTGATGCGTGCTGCTTCTAAGCGGTCTATGACTATCTCCGGCAGCAACATCGTAGCCAGATCGACATCGGTAACCTGAAGCCCAAACAACGTGTCACGCACCGCTCCGCCGACAAAACGGGGTCCGCCATGCTCATCCGCCAACGCCGCAACGACACGCGCCAAGCCTGACGCGTTTCGCCATTCGGCGTCGGGCAACACAGCCTTGCTCATGTCAGCCGGCGCGCCAGATTTGCGATGATCCCGGCGGTAACCCCCCAAATCCGCCGGTCACCCCATTGTATGTCGTAATATGTCCGCTGCTGCCCATTCCATAAGGCCTCTTTCTTCACCGCATTGGCCGGGTCAAACAGGAAGGCGAGCGGCACTTCAAACCAGTCCTCCACTTCCTCGGGATTGGCGCGTAGCGGAAGATCTGGCGGGATAATCCCGACGACGGGCTCGATCCGGTAGCCGCTGCCGGAAAAATAGGTGTCGGCAATACCGATGACACGCACTTGCGATGGAGGGATGGAAAGTTCTTCATCGGCTTCACGCAACGCCGCTGAAATCGCGTCGGCGTCGTTATCGTCAACCTTGCCGCCCGGGAACGCGACTTGGCCGGCATGGCTGCGCAGCCATTCGGGTCGCTGTGTCAGAATAACCCCTGGTTCGGCGCGGTCGGTAATGGGAATTAAAACAGCTGCTTCGCGGTGGCCGTCGTTGCCGAAATGCCGTTCATCCTCGATCGCAATAGCCCGCACGGGATCAAGCGCCGTTTCGATTAGATCGATCCAGTTCACGAAAGCGCTCCAATCGGGAAAAACCGGTCGCCGCTCCACAAGCCTGGCTCCAGCGGATTTTCGGCCAACGCCAGCTCGGCCATTTCATAATAGACCGGCCGCGTAAATTTTGCCCAAAGCCCGTCGCGGACGTGCAGATAGGGCAAGGCATTTCGCAGTTCGATAATGTGCTCTGCGCCCGCAATGACGAGGTCGTCGGTGTTCAAGCGGAATGCGAGAGTACGTGTTTTGCCTTCGCCTTCGCTTTGCAGCTCAACCGCCATAAAAGGCGCATCGTCGACCTCGATAGATAGTTTTTCAAATGGGGTCACCAGCCAATGGCTGCCGTCTTTATCGCGCCGGAGCAGGCTGGAAAACGCCCGCACCATGGCTGGTCTGGTTATTTCTCCGTCT
The DNA here is from genome assembly GCA_031420815.1 of Sphingomonadales bacterium. GTDB lineage: Bacteria > Pseudomonadota > Alphaproteobacteria > Sphingomonadales > Sphingomonadaceae > Sphingorhabdus_B. The sequence goes on from JANONL010000041.1 coordinate 7,683, forward strand.
TGATGAAACCACCGGCCATCGGCAGCGATACGCATCTCGCTGGCACCTGACTTTTCAGGCCGCCATTCCTGTACCGGCGGTAATTTGCGCGCGGCGACCATCTCGGCAATCTCTGCGAGGTTCAGGTTGGCAAGGTCGGGCGCGTCATAGGGCATGCGGTTGCGATAAGCGTAAAGACGACACGCGTCAAAGGCCGCTATTCTTGGTTCCGGGCCCAAGCATACCGTGCTCAGGCAATGCCACGGCTTGCGGGTTGCGAAGCAGCAGTCGGCGCGGCTCCCAAGGTCCGGGCAGCGTCCACCCGCCGCTTTTATCGGCGTTGAAGCCGAAGCGTCCATAATATTCAGCGTCGCCAATCATCACCATGGGCGCATCATCGGGCATGATGGCGGCGAGGGCTGCGTGCATCAACATATGACCTAAACCCCGATTCTGCCGTTGCGACGAAACGGCGACTGGGCCGACCAAGATTAATGCTGCGCCGCCAACCGCGACAGGCCAGCATTGGATGCTGCCGACCAGTTCCCCTTCGTCAACGATCGCGAACGATAGATGGTCGATAACCGGCATGCCCTGCCGTAACAAATATGCGGTTCGATGGTGCCGATCGGTGCCAAAGGCATCATCGAGTAAAATCTCGACAGCGTCAGCGCGAGCGCTTGAAAAAGGAAGCAGCATTGTCACCGATCAAACCGATGCAGATTGCTGGTCGCGGCGGGGAAGCAGGACAAGCGTTATGAGCGCCAGCGCCGCCAGACTGGCCGAGATCAGGAATGGCGCGCCCGGGAAATAGATTGGCGCATCCGCGGCAGTAAATGTCGCCAGCGCATTGTTGTACACAAGCTGCGCCAACAAAAACGCGAGCGCCGACATGCTGCCGTTCAGGCCCTGCAATTCGCCCTGTTGGTCCGGCGGTGTACGTTGTGACATCATTGCGTTAATCGCTGGCATCGCCATCCCGGAAAACCCGTTCAAGACAGTAAGCATCAGTGCAATCGTGCCGTTGGTCAGAAATGCCGTGATCGTAAAGCCTACAATGCCGTAGCTCATTCCGATAATCGCTGTCCGCCGCTCGCCAAAGCGCTTCACTACCTTACCAATGATAAACGATTGGAAAACCACCATCGAAAGCCCGACCGCCGCCAGCGAAAAGCCGACCATCTTGGTACTCCAGCCGAATTGCGCCGGTGCGAAGAACGGCCATGATGCGGGATAGACGTTGATTGCGCACACCCACACGAAATAGATCAGGGCAATCGGTAATATACCTTTGATCTTGCCGAGGCTGGCGAGCGCCCCCAGCGGATTGGCGCGGCGCAATTCGAACGGTCGTTGCCGTTCTGTTGGCATCGTTTCGGGAAAAACAAAATAGCCATAGATGCAGTTTGCAAAAGCGAGACCCGCCGCGACAAAAAACGGGACGCGCGTTCCGAAGTCACCGAGCAATCCGCCAAGCGCTGGTCCCATTATGAAGCCAAGGCCGAATGCTGCGCCGACTTTGCCAAAACTCGCCGCGCGGTCTGCCGACGTCGACATGTCGGCCATTGCGGCGTTAGCAGGGCCAAAAATCGCACCGAAGCCGCCGGCAATCGAACGTCCGATAAAAAGCCAGATGATCGAGGGGGCCAAGCCCATCAGCAAAAAGTCGGTGCCGAAGCCGAAAAGCGATATCAGAAACACTGGACGCCTGCCAAAACGGTCACCCAAATTGCCGACCAAAGGCCCCAACAGGAACTGAAATATCCCGTAAGCGGCACCGATCCATGCACCGAGCCGGGTTGCTTCGGCCAAGCCCACATTTGCCAACTCGCCAATAAGGTTCGGCAGAACGGGCATAATGATGCCGAAGCCAGCCGAGTAAATGAACACCGTCAGCAAGACAAAGCGCTTAGCGCGCTTCTGCAAGAGTGGGTCTTCAACCATTGCGGCCCTGTGTCAGCGCATCATGGCTTTGTCCACGCATATGTCGGCCCGGCAATAATTTTTCATTCGCCAAATTGTGTTTGGATTAGAGTTAGGTTAGGTTGCTTACAATAATACAAAAAAGGGTTAGCAGGCATGGATGAGCAAGAGACTTCGACGCCGGTGGATGTGGCGCAGCCAGTCGAGACAGGTACGCCTCCTGTTAACACTGCGGTACCATTTGCCGGTCGTGATTGGCAAGGGCTTATTGTCCTCGTTGCAGGCGTTGGCGCTTTGGTTTGGGGGCTATTGTCAGCAGTCGGTGTTGGTTGGGGTTTTTGGGACTGGTCCAGTGGCCTGAAAGGCGTCATGTGGTCATTCATTTTGGCTATCGGCGCGATCCTGTTTGGAATATTATTCGGCTGGCGCGCCAAAAAAAGCGGCGTCGTTCGACCCCGTTCTGTGCGTTGGATAGGGATGCTGGCGGCAATCGTTTATGCCGGTTGGATAGGCACGTTCGTGCTGGCAGCCGCCACGGTTCCGGCAATCCATGATATTTCCACCGATCTTGCCGATCCTCCGGCTTTTCGTGCACTGGCTTTGCGGGCCGACAATCTCGATGCGGTGCCGGGCGAAGGTGAGGCCGAAATGAAGGGAATGAACCCGCAGCAACGCTGGGTCGTTGTCCATCAGAAAGCCTATGGCGATATTCGCTCGGTGCGCATCGATGAGCCAGTACCGACGGTTATCGCAAAGGCCGAAAGGCTGGCAAAGGCGCGCGGATGGGATGTCGCGGTGTCATTGCCCGAACAAGGCCGCTTTGAAGCGACCGCGACCAGCGCCTTTTTCCGGTTCAAGGATGACATTGTATTGCGGGTAAAACCGACCGATACCGGCGATGGTAGCATCGTCGACATGCGATCGGTCAGCCGGGTAGGCGTCAGCGATCTTGGCGCAAACGCAAAACGCGTGCGCTCGTTTTTGGCCGATCTGTCGGGGACGGTTACGGCGGCACCATAGAGCCGGATTGAAAATAATAACCGTTCGTCCTGGGCCTGTCGGAGGGTGGTTTGCGCAACCTGTGCTTCGACAAGCTGAGCACGAACGGTGGAGGATCTTATTTTTTCGGTGTCAGCTTAAGCAAGCGACCCTCCGAACCATTATTGCCGTCCTCAAGCAGCCAGATCGCGCCGTCCGGGCCTTGTTCGACCTCGCGGATGCGCGCGCCCATGTTCCACTGATCGGCCTTTGCCGCGTTCTCGCCGTCGAGCGTAACGCGCACTAACGCTGTTGCGCCCAACCCGCCCAGAAAAGCGTTGCCCTTCCAGCCTTTGAACATGTCGCCCGAATAGATCATCAACCCGCCGGGTGAGATTGCCGGGTTCCAGAAGACTTTGGGTGCTTCAAAACCGTCGCCGGCCTTATGGTCCGGAATATCGCGGCCATCATAATGGTCGCCGTTAGAGGCTTTGGGATAGCCGTAGTTCAAACCCGGCTTGATCAGATTGACCTCGTCTCCACCTTGCGGCCCCATTTCCTGCTCCCATAAATTGCCTTTAGCATCAAACGCGATGCCCAGCAGATTGCGGTGGCCATAAGACCAAATAGCGGGGTGAAAGCCTTTCGCGGCGAGCGGATTATCAGCCGCCGGTGTACCGTCGAGATTTAGGCGTAATACTTTGCCCAAAGTTGTTTTGGGGTCTTGCGCAGGATCAAATTTCTGCCGCTCACCATTGGTGAAGAACAGATATTTGCCGTCAAGCGAGAAAGCGATGCGACCAGAATAATGGCCGTTGCCATCGACATAAGGCGACGCGCGGAAGATTGTTTTCAGGTCATTAAGTTTTGGCGCTGCCGTGCTGGTGTCCAGTTTAGCCATCGCAAGAGCGACTCCCTTGCCGCCTTCGCCTTTTTCGGAGAAGCTGAAATATACGATATTGCTCGACGCAAAGTCCGGGGCGAGAACAACGTCCATGAATCCGCCTTGGCCTGCGCTATCGACCTTTGGCGTGCCTGTGACGTTAACGATGGGCCCGTCGCTTTCCCAGAGCTTTAGCTGCCCATCCTTTTCAGTTATCAACGCGCGACCATCGGGCAGGAATGTCATCGCCCAAGGTGCGTCAAAATCCGCAACGACCGTCACATCAAATGGCTTGTCGCTGGTCGCAGCGGTGGCCTGACTTTGCGCGGCTGGCTGACAGGCAACAGCGAGCAGACTGGCGGTTATCAGAAGGGCTGGGCGTCGCATTGGTGTAACTTTCGAAAGAGGATGGGTTGCGGTAAACTATGCAAACCGTGGGTGGGTTGCAAGCCAATGCCATTTAACCGGTTGCAATTTTCGATCGGCGGCGTTAATTGCCAATCATCCCGACATTGCGAGACTTTAGAGGGGCTGGCGCCGCAAGGGGCCGGCGCTGAAATCTTGCACGTTAGATCCAAGGAATATGCGTGTCCGATCTTGATGCCCTTATTACGATCATCGAACCCGAAGCAAAAGCGCTCGGGTTGGCGTTGGTGCGCGTCAAATGGATGAAGGGCGACGAGCCAACGCTGCAAATCATGGCCGAACGCCCCGAAACACGCCAGTTGGTGATTGAGGATTGCGCCGAACTATCGCG
>JANONL010000042.1:0-8590 GCA_031420815.1 Sphingomonadales bacterium
CGGCGTCGAAACCAACCCGCTCGAACCGTGGCTTCTGCGCTTGCATGGATTGGTATTGATTCCCGCTCTTCTGGCTTTTGGCGGCCTGATGGTTGTTCACATCCCCAAAGGCTGGAAGGACAAAAGCCAGCGCGTGGCCGGGGTAACGCTTACGGTCATAACCGGCGCGCTTATTCTGTCGGGGTATCTGCTTTACTATCTCGGCATTGAATGGTTGCGCGATTGGACAAGCCTGATCCACTGGGTCGTCGGCCTCGCGTTACCTGCATTTTTCGTCTGGCATTATCTGGGGCGCAGCGCCGCCAAATCAAAAGGCCGCGCGAAATCCATCGACCTTTAACCAAAGGTCAAATTTCAGTTCAAACCCTCCGCCTCAAACACTTTTTCTGAAAACGCGGCAATCGAACGCCTGCACTCTGCGATCTGGTCAAGCGCGCTTTCCTGATCTTTGCCCGCATAGAAATCGCGCGCGGTAATCCGCTTGAGCCATATTTCGAGCTTTTGTAGGTCGTCCTCGACCTCTTCAAGTTCGGCATAAGTGAATTTTGAAGCCGCGACTTCCTTCGCAACCTCGTCAAGCAAGCCCTGCGCGCGGGTTGCGAACTCCCGATACTCACGCGCGCGATCTGCCGAAAACCGGGCCTCCATTGCATCATCGCCGTCGAGCGCAGTTGCCTCGAACAAACTGGCGCTGCCATCATGCGATTGGACCAACGCCAAGAGCGATTTCATAAGCTCGCGGTGTGCATTGGTGACGGGGAGCATCCACGCGCCATGTTCAACGCTCGTCGCACCGGCTGCGCGCAATTTGCGCCAGAGCGCAACGCGCGTCGTCGATGCGCTCGCGGGGAGTTGCGTCAACAAAAGGAGCCAGTTGCGTTTCGCCATAATGTTATAGGTGTTGCATTCTTGTCGGTTCGAGATAGGACGTAATAGCTGTTACATTAGGATGCTCGCCGGATATGACAAACCGTAAAATTCACCGCTGGCTGAGCGTCGTCAACCTTGTTGCACTCGCAGCTTCGGAATGGCGAGGATAGTTATGAAACATCGTTCCAATCGACTTTTCACGACCGTCTCGATGGTTCTCGCGATATCCTCGCTGGCATCTGCTGCGCACGCGCAAGATAAGGACCGCGAAGAAGAGGAACGTGAAGCTGCTGAAAGTGCCGAAATCGTCGTCCAAGCAACGCGATCAGGCAGGCGAGTCGGTGATGAGCCTGTCAGGGTCGAAGTGATCGACGCGGAAGAGCTTGCCGAAAAAATTCAGATGGTTCCCGGCAACATCTCGATGGTCCTTGCTGAAACTAATGGCCTGCAAGTTCAGGTCACGTCACCTGGCCTTGGTGCTGCCAACATCCGAATACGTGGCTTGGACGGGCGCTATACTCAGGTGCTTGCGGATGGATTGCCGCTGTATGGCGGACAAGCACCATCGCTTGGTCTCCTCCAAATTACGCCAACTGATCTTGGACGTGTCGAGGTTATCAAAGGCGCAGCCTCTGCGCTATACGGCGCTTCGGCGCTTGGCGGCGTCATCAATCTCGTTTCGCGTCGCCCCAAGGATGAGTTTAGCGCGACCGTCCTCGCCAATGCGACGCATCGCGATGGACAGGATCTGACCGGCTATGCTGCTTCGCCCTTGGGCGGCGAATGGAGCGGTTCGCTGACCGGCGGCCTGAACCGGCAGACAGCAAAAGACCGTGACGATGATGGTTATGCGGATATGCCGGGGTATCGGCGCGCGACGGTGCGGCCACGGCTGTTCTGGACCGCAGAAAACGGGGCCAAGGCGTTGTTGACAGCAGGATATCTGACCGAGGATCGTGCGGGTGGCACACTTAACGGCGCGGTTCTGTCCGATGGGCGGCCCTACAGGGAAACCCAAGAAACTGAACAGGTCGATGTCGGGCTGGTAGGAGAATGGCCGATTGAGGATGTTGGCCGGGTTCATCTGCGAGCCTCGGCGACCAAACAGACAGCCGACCGAACCTACGGAACAATCAGGCAGAATGAACGCCGTTCGACGCTTTTTGGCGAGGCATCGCTGGCCGGGGGAAATGTAGAAACGACCTGGCTGATCGGCGCGGCCATCCAGTCAGACCAGTTTCGGTCACCGGAATTTGCGGCCTTCGATTATCGTTACACTGTGCCCGGTGCATTTGCTCAAATCGAACAATCCTTTGGTGAGACGTTGACCATTTCGGGAAGCGCGCGGGTCGATGTGCACAATCGCTATGGCACCTTTGTCAGCCCACGACTGTCGGTGCTTTTCAAGCCCGCTGAATGGACTGTGCGCGGATCGGTCGGACGGGGATTTTATGCTCCAACGCCATTCGTAGAAGAGATCGAGTCGGCGGGCCTGTCGCGATTGGCCCCATTATCGGGGCTGAAAGCAGAGGTCGCTGATACAGCATCCATCGATGTTGGCCGGGTTTTCGGGCGCACCGAACTGAACGCTTCGGTATTTGGATCGCGCGTAAACAATGCGGCCACCCTCGTCCCTCTGGCTGGCGGAACGGGTGTCCGGCTCGTCAATAACCCCGGTCAGACGCGGACGCGTGGCATTGAGTTGTTAGTCCGGCATCGCTGGCACGAATTGCTGATTAGCGGAAGTTACGTTTTTGTCGATGCAACTGAACCTGACCCGCTTGGTGGGCGGCAGCGCGTTGCCCGCACGCCGCGTCACACGGCTGGCCTGATCGCATTGTGGGAGGTCGAAGACAAAGGTAGAATCGGTATCGAGGCATATTACACGGGGAAGCAAAGGCTCGATAACGATCCCTTCCGCACAGAAGGTAGGCCCTTTTTTCAGCTCGGCATGTCAGGAGAATTGAAGATTGGTCCCGCCAGCGTGTTCGTCAACCTTGAGAACATTCTTAACGTGCGTCAGACTCGTTATTCGCCGCTCGTTCGGCCAACCCCCGCAATCGACGGACGCCGAACGGTCGATGCGTGGGCGCCGCTCGACGGGTTTGTGGCTAATATCGGCGTCAAGTTTCGCTTAGGCGATTGAAATCAAATGAAGCCGATCAACTGGCCAAAGCGGTGCAGATGGCAGCTCCTCCCTTGAACAGGCGGGTGCCGATCCCCCGCACCGTCTGGGCGCTGGGGTTCGTCAGCATGTTCATGGACATCTCATCGGAGATTATCCACGCGGTGCTGCCATTGTTCCTGACCGTGACATTGGGCGTCAGCGTGGCGATGGTTGGGCTGATCGACGGGGTGGCCGAAGCCACCGCCTCGATCACTAAAGTGTTCTCAGGCTATCTTTCAGACCGTATGGGCAAGCGCAAGCCGTTGATCCTCATCGGCTACGGCATCGGTGCGATATCCAAGCCGCTGTTCGCGCTGGCTGGAACCGCGCCAGTCATCATGGGCGCGCGATTTGCCGACCGCATCGGCAAGGGACTGCGCGGTGCGCCACGCGATGCTCTGGTCGCCGATGTCACGCCCCCCGAAATTCGCGGGCGCGCCTTTGGACTGCGTCAGTCGATTGATACAGTTGGGGCATTCTTGGGGCCGCTGATAGCTGTTGCGGCGATGGCTGCGTTCGCCAATGACATGCGCTCAGTATTCTGGCTTGCGGTAATCCCGGCAGGCATCGCAGTGCTGCTCGTGCTGGTGGGCGTCGAAGATGCCAAGGCTCCACCTGGCAGACCCAGCGCTCGCGTCCCTGTCCGCATGTCCGATCTTCGCCTGCTTCCAAATGCGTTCTGGCTAGTCGTAGCCATTGGAGCCGTGTTCACGCTCGCGCGGTTCAGCGAGGCGTTTCTGATCTTAAAGGCCAATGCCGAAGGTTTGCCGCTCGCGCTAACGCCGCTCGTACTGGTTGCGATGAATGCCGTATATATGCTCGCCGCCTACCCGCTGGGCAGTCTTTCGGATCAGGTCAGTGCAAAGTCCATGCTCATCTGGGGCCTTATCATCCTCATTACCGCTGATCTTGCACTCGCCATGCTGCCCGGCATATTAGGTGCGTTTGTGGGCACCGCCCTTTGGGGGTTGCACATGGCGGTAACACAGGGCTTGTTCGCGAAGCTAGTTGCGGACCGTTCGCCACCTGAACTGCGAGGCTCGGCCTATGGAACCTTCAATCTCGTAACTGGCCTCGCGCTGCTGGCTGCGAGCGTGATCGCTGGTATTGTCTGGGACACGGCAGGCCCTGCTACAACGTTCCTTGTCGGTGGTGGATGTGCGGGCCTGGCGCTAGCCGGATTAATTTTTGCGAAGAGCAGGAAATGGTGAACCGGACCGAACATCCGATTTAGCTGAATAGATTAAATTATTAACGCGCCTTCCCCCCGCAAAATAACGCCTATGGCTATGCAATGAATTGTTTCCAAGCGGTCTATCTATCATCGCCCAAACGTTGAAACGAACGTGAGCGGTGGTTTGATCGCCTTAATTCGACGCGCGCAGATACGCCAGGGCCGCACGCACCGCCTCTCGTTCCAATGTATTTGGATTGCGATATGAGTGGGGATGGACGATTGCTGCATGCGCCAGCGCGTGAACGATTTCTGCCACCGTTGCCGCCGCTAGTTGCATGTCAGACCGTTGGATTTCGTTTTTTACTGTGTCCGGTAGATTAAGCAGCTGCATAATCATCGCATCTTTTGTACCTGCGTGATGATGGTGACCGCCAGCTGGGTTCGAGCCATGCACTTGTCCTAAATCACCGTCGAGCGCAGCGTGGAGCGCAGGGTTCAATGCGTGCGCAGAAAACAGGCTGTGCGTGATCCGGCCAACGGCATTTTCAAGTGACGTTTCAGCTTTGAGATTAAGATCGGCAACGCAGTGATGCACGCGGTGTCCGTGCCGCTCTGCAACCGCGGCAATGATTGCATCACGGTTCGGGAAATATTGGTAGAGCGATCCAATGCTTACCCCAGCTTTATCGGCAACTAAGTTTGTATTTAGCGCTTCGCGTCCTTGTTCCTCCAGAATGCGAGCGGCCGCATCCAGAATGGCGTCGACTAGAGCGCGTGACCGCGCCTGACGCGGCAGTTTTCTTGGGTTTAGTGCAATGACATTCATAACATGGTGCCGCGAGTTTCTAATTTGAGCGGTTGCTCGCATATAGATACGCATAAACGGCCAATTTGGTGCCGTTCGGGATAAAAAATATGCTGCGACCTTTGGCTATCCTTCTCCTTTTGACCAGCGAGTCCGAAACAGCGTTCGCGCAAAATGCGCCGCCGGAGGATGAAACTTCTGAACAGCGTCGCCGCGATATCATCGTGACGGGCAGAGCAACCGACTTGATCGGCGTTGCTGGTTCTGCATCCGAAGGCGTCGTTGGCAAGGTCGATCTGGAGGATCGCCCGATCCAGCGGATTGCCGAGTTGCTTGAGATTATTCCCGGTTTTATTGCCACCCAGCATTCGGGTGGCGGCAAGGCGAACCAGTACTTCCTGCGCGGCTTTAACCTCGATCATGGCACCGACTTTGCGGCTTTTCATGATGGGGTGCCGATAAATATGCGTACGCATGGGCATGGGCAGGGTTTTCTCGATCTCGCGTTCATCATCCCGGAGCTTGTCGATACTGTGAGCTTTGCCAAGGGACCTTACCGCGCCGAGAACGGCGATTTTGCAACTGCCGGTTCCGCGCGCTTCCGCACTGTCGACACGCTGGACGCGCCGTTTGTCAAACTGGAGGTTGGGACCAACGAGTTTTACCGGCTCGTTGCCGCCGGTTCGACAAAGCTTGGCAGCGGAAATCTGCTGATTGGCGGCGAAGCGCGCTACGACAATGGGCCTTTTCAACTGGAGCAAGACCTAAAGCTGTTCAGCGGCTTTGCCAAATGGACAGGGCCACTGGCTAGCGGAACGCTGCGCGCGAGCGCTACCGCCTACCGCGTCGATTTCCGTTCACCCGAGCAGGTCCCGCTGCGCGCGATTGAAAGCGGACTGATTGATCGCTTTGGCTTCCTCGATGACGATCTCGGCGGTGAGACGACGCGGATCGGCGGCGTGCTCAACTGGACCGACGATGCCAAGGCGCCGCTCAATATCCTTGCCTATGCGCATTATTATGATTTCCGGCTGACCTCCAACTTCACCTATTTTCTCGACAATCCCGTTAACGGTGACGAGTTCGAGCAGCGCGACCGGCGTACCGTAATCGGCGGCAGGATAGACAAACGTTTCGATGCGGACTTCGGCTTACCGGTCGAACTACTGATAGGAGCGGAAGGGCGTTACGACTTTATCGACCGCGTCGGTCTGTATCGAACCGCTGCACGTCAGGTGCTGACGACGGTGCGAGAGGATCAGGTGAATGAAGGCTCTGCGGCGGTATTTGCCGAAGTGTCGATAAAGCCAACGCCTGAGCTTCGCATCATCCTCGGCGGTCGAGTCGATGGCTACCGCTTTGACGTCGATGCCGACTTGGCCGTCAATTCGGGTAAGGACAGCGATGCCATTGTCAGCCCGAAAGCTTCAGTAGCCTACGCGCCGTTCGAAGAAATAGAATTCTACGCCAATTATGGTCGTGGTTTCCATTCGAACGACGCACGCGGAACGAGCATCAACATTGACCCGAATACCGGAGGAGCCGCTGACAGGGTGGATGCGCTTGTCGCAGGAACCGGATATGAGGGCGGTGTGCGCGCCCGCCCGTTGCCGGGACTGACGGTCACTGGAACCTATTGGTGGCTTGATCTCGATTCCGAACTGCTGTTTATCGGCGACGGCGGCACGACCGAGGCGCAAGGGTCCTCCAAACGTCGCGGTTTCGAGCTTGGCGCCTTTTATCAACCTGCGTCTTGGCTGACGGTCGATGCTGAATACACGAGGTCGCGCGGGCGGTTGACCGATTTGCCATCAGGAGAGAACCGGATTCCCGGTGCTATCGAAACGGTAATCGCCGGTGGCTTCGTCGCGAAATACGACAAAGCGTCATTTGCAATGCGGGTACGTCATTTCGGCAGCTACAGCCTGATTGAAGACAATAGCCAGCGCGCGGACCCATTGACGGTTGTCAACGCGCGGTTTGAATATCAATTCGGTCGCCTTGAACTGGCAGCCGATCTGCTCAACGCACTAAACTCCAAAGACAACGAGATCGAATATTTTTACGCATCGCGACTGCCGGGCGAACCAGCAGGCGGCATCGAAGACCGCCACATCCGCCCGATCGAACCCCGCCAATTGCGCGTATCGGCGTCACTGCGGTTCTAATGTCTCAATCTCAAAGGATAATCTGCCGGTTGACAGACGACACATCATCAGCGGGGATGTGCGACTTTCTAAATGTTAGATTTCGTCGATTCTTGTAACCTTTATTGGTTATTCAATCGAATTGACAATTATGGGTCATTAGCTCATTTTAGGTATCAAATGAAAATACTGCTTCGCCATTTTCTGCTGTTGGGGGCCATATTTGGTCTCTTGTGGCAGGGTGTGGCTTATGCATCGCCGCCTTGCGCAGAAATGCACGATGAACAGAGCGTCGCAATGGCGGGCATGGCCAATTGTATGGATGCCGAAAACCAATTGCGCGATAATGGCCTCCCCTGCAAAGACATGAAGGCCGGCTGCTTCGCAATGGTAGGCTGTGCTTCGCTGGCTGCGCTTGAGGCTATGCCTGTGGCCGTTACTTTGAAAATTGAATTGGCAGAAGCGGCCTTATGGTCATCTTCGCCAACTCTGCTTGGGCGCAACGACGCCCCAATTCCCGAGCCTCCGACAATCCTTGGTTGAACCGACTTGCGTTCGGCAGCTTCAAGGCTGCCGCGCGCGCTTAAGCACGTTCAATCAAGGATATTTAGCATGAAAATTCTACTGACAATTGCTGCAACATTTGTGGCATTCACTTCCGTATCCGCTCAAGCGGCAAACGATCGCGGCCCCGGCCATTGGGAATGGCAATCTCGCCCTACTCCGGGACCGAACAAGTCCAACCTGCCTTCGCGTGTCCGGGTTTGGGTCAAGATGGCGAACTGCGATTGCGACATGATGAAAGTCGCTGCCGCCGATTGCATGATGATGCCCGGCAAGGGTGCTGCTCCCTCTAACGGCTGACGGACATCGGCCCGGCTTGCGCTATTGGCGTAGGCCGGGACGATCCTATCCGGCTCTGAATGCCAAGGGGATATTTCATGCACAAACTTATCGGTGCGGGGCTGGTCATGCTGTTGCCTGCAACACTTCATGCGGAACCGCTGACGTTCGACGCCGCGCTTCAGCGCGCACAAAGCGAAGCTCCCAGTCTGAAAGGGCGCGAGGCAGGCGTAACCGCTGCGCAGTCTGCCGCGATTTCGGCTGACCGATTGCCCGATCCCACACTGGACGTCGGCATCCGGGATTTTCCGGTAACGGGGCCAGACGCCGGACGCTTCAATCGCGATGATTTTACCATGACGACGATTGGTGTGAGCCAGCAGTTTATCAATCCTGCCAAACGCAGTGCGCGCGCGGCGCGCGCAGGTGCCGACATTGGTATAGCGCAAGCAGGGGTGCAGGTTGAGGCGCGGACTATCCGTTTGGAAACCGCGCTTGCGTGGGTCGATCTCTATTACGGGGAGCGGCAACTCGACCAGCTCAAGTTGCTCGACGAAAGCCTTGGCGCCCTCCAATCGACG
>JANONL010000043.1:0-2667 GCA_031420815.1 Sphingomonadales bacterium
TAGCCGACATTGTCGAGATCATTATGCTTGCCACCGGCGCGGACGCATTTCTGGCTCGATGCAGCACGGGGAGCGGCGCGGCTTTCGAGACCGGTGAAGACATTTTTAAATGGCACCATCCCGGCGTTAACGAACATCAACGTCGGATCATTATACGGAACGAGCGGCGCAGATTGCACCACATCGTGGCCAGCATTGCCAAAATGGTCGAGGAAAGCGCGGCGGATATCGTTAGTTGAGGTCATAATGCCCGCGACTTAGTGCACGGCCAAGCGTGCGGCAAGACGGATATGTCGATTAGACCTACCGATTACGCATAAGCATAGGGTCCACCCTTGGCGAGCGCGGCCTGATAAGCGGGACGGGCGTGGATGTTGGCGACATAGGCAGTCAACTTTGGCTTATCGAAGGCAAGCCCCATTTTGACCGCAGCTTCGGCTGGAAAGCTGAGCATGATATCGGCCCCGGTTAGGCCATCGCCGACGAAGAAGCCTGACGGTAGCAGGCTGTCCTCCATATATTTGAAATGGCTTTCGAGCTGTTCGTCAATGCGCGGTTTCAGCGGAGCCGCCGCATCGCCAAGGCGTGAGGTATAAAGCCTTAAAAGAAACGGCAGCATCGCCGAACCTTCGGCAAAATGCAGCCATTCGAGATAACGGATATGGTCGTCGGTTCCACGCGCCGGAACCAGATGCGTGCCACCATGACGTTCGCACAGATATTCGACAATAGCGCCGGATTCAAAAACGACCTGACCCTTGTCCTCGATAACGGGCGACTTACCGAGCGGGTGGATATCGAGCAGTTCCGGTGGCGCAAGATTGGTCACGGCATCACGTTGGTGCTGCACGATTTCATACGGAACGCCGAGCTCCTCGAGTAACCACAGGATACGCTGAGAACGCGAGTTATTGAGATGGTGGACTTTGAGTGTCATGTGCCTACTCCTTATGGTTACGCATTGGTCCGGTCGATGGCCGCACATATTTCGCGCACCAGTTTGGCGGCCAATATGGCAGTTACGCCGTTAATGTCACGCTTGGGATTGAGTTCGACAATATCCGCGCCGACGATTGGCGCGGTCTGCTTTGCAATACAATCGAGAACTTCGCGCAGACGCAGTCCGCCTGGTTCGGGATGCGAAACGCCGGGCGCTTCGGATGGATCGATACCGTCAAGATCAACACTGATATATAGCGGCCCCGACAGCACTGGTACTTGTGCCGGAGTAAAATTACTTATCGGGATTATTTCAACGCCGAACCTATCGGCTTGCTCGCGGCAATGCCGGTTGAGCGTTCTGATACCGACTTGTACAAGGCGTTTTGCATGCCCGTTTTCCATAATCCGCGCGAAAGGCGATGCGTGCGAGCGCGGATTGCCCTCGAAATCATCGTATAAATCGGGATGCGCATCGAAGTGCAGGATGTTTACAGGCCCATGCTTTACCGCCAGCGCTGCGACAACGGGCAAGCTAACGGCATGATCGCCGCCGAGAAATATCGGAACAGCGCCCGCAGCTACCGCATTTTTTACTGAAGCGGCAATGTTCGCGTCATCTGTTGCGTTGTCGGTATTGGTCAGCGAAACTTCGCCACAATCGACAAGATCAATGTCGGTGCCGATTTCTAAACCGCATTCGGTCGCCATATTGCCGCGGTCGCTCCACAGTGCTTCGCGGATGGCGGCGGGGCCCAAGGCAGGCCCGCGTTCGAACGAGCTGTTCTGGTCAGTCGGCAGACCGATAAGGTGAATGACGCGTCGCATCATCTGAAATGGGCCTTTCCACTCAATCATGTCAATAAGCGGCCGCCAGAATAGCGAAAGGTCACACTAAAGTCACACCTGAACGGGTCAGGAAAACCGAATGGCCCGCCCCCGGGTGGATGGGGACGGGCCTGGCTGCCCAGCGTCTCAGGCAAGACGCTGGGCAGCTATCCTCAAGGGGGAGAGGATATGTGGATTTAATCTGAAGAAAATTCACTGTCACCTCCGGCTTGAACGGGGGTCCATGGTCTGAACTATCAGCTTAAACCGACATGTCCGGCCATGGATCCCCGCGTTCGCGGGAATGACCGTTATAGTTTACGCGTTGGCATCGCCATCATCCTCTGCCTCAGGCGAGGTCAACATGACTTCGGCAACTTCGGCAGTCTTGCCTCGAATTGCGGTTTCCAGCTTGTCGGCCATTTCGGGGTTTTCCCTAAGCCAGATTTTCGAATTTTCACGACCTTGCCCGATACGGATCGAGTCGTAGCTGAACCAGCTGCCCGATTTTTCAACCAATCCTGCCTTCACGCCAAGATCGAGCAACTCCCCAGTTTTGGAAATGCCTTCGCCGTACATGATGTCGAATTCTACCTGCTTGAACGGCGGCGCTACTTTGTTTTTCACCACCTTCACGCGAGTCGTATTGCCGACGATATCTTCGCGGTCCTTGATCTGTCCGGTGCGACGGATGTCAAGACGGACCGATGCGTAAAACTTGAGCGCGTTGCCGCCGCTGGTGGTTTCGGGCGAACCATACATAACGCCGATTTTCATGCGGATCTGGTTGATAAAGATCACCATACAGTTCGACCGGCTGATCGAACCGGTAATCTTGCGCAGAGCCTGCGACATCAAACGTGCCTGAAGACCAACATGCGTATCGCCCATTTCACCTTC
>JANONL010000044.1:0-9112 GCA_031420815.1 Sphingomonadales bacterium
CACCGCGGCGTCACAACGTTCGACGCGATGACCGACATTGCCAAGACGATGCGGCCCTGGCTTGCCGACCGTTTTGTCATTGGCCGCCCGGAGGTTGTGCAGGCGCAGGTTTCGATCGACGGTACGCGCAAGTGGTTGCTACGCGCCGACGATGGGCAAGAATATGAAATGGTGTTCATTCCCGAGGCCGATCGGGGGACGCTATGTGTTTCAAGCCAGGTCGGCTGCACACTCAATTGCCGGTTCTGTCACACCGGCACGATGCGGCTGGTGCGTAATTTGACGCCCGGCGAGATTGTCGGACAGGTCATGCTGGCGCGCGATGCGCTGGGCGAATGGCCCAAAGGCAACATGGCGGTGGCGAATGACGATGACTTGGGTGACGAGGACGACGCCGCCGGCCACTACACTGCGGACGGCCGGATGTTGACCAACATCGTGATGATGGGCATGGGCGAGCCACTCTATAATTTCGACCATGTCCGCGACGCGTTGCGGGTGGTGATGGATGGTGACGGCCTTGCGCTGTCACGCCGCCGTATCACGCTATCGACCAGCGGGGTTGTGCCGATGATGGGGCGGGCGGGGGTAGAGATCGGTGTCAACTTGGCGGTGTCGCTGCATGCGGTGACCAAGGAAGTCCGCGATGAAATCGTCCCGATCAACCGCAAATACGGTATCGACGAGCTGCTTCGCGCCTGCGCCGAATACCCGGGCATCAGCAACGCGCGGCGGATCACGTTTGAATATGTGATGCTGAAAGACAAGAACGACAGCGACGCCGATGCAGAAGAGCTGGTGCGGCTGATCCGGCAGTATAAGCTGCCCGCAAAGGTCAACCTGATCCCGTTCAACCCGTGGCCCGGCAGCCCCTATGAATGCTCGACGCCCGAACGGATCAAGGCGTTCTCAAAGCTGATTTTTCAGGCGGGCATCAGCGCCCCGGTACGCACCCCGCGCGGCCGTGACATCATGGCGGCGTGCGGGCAGCTGAAGTCTTCGAGCGAGAAGAAAAGCCGGGCGGAGTTGGACCGGCTGGCCGATGAGAAACAGGCTGCGTTGGGCTAACGTTTGCCGACTATTATCTTGATTTCGTAACGATTCTACCGTTCAGTCCGATGCTACGGCAGTACGTTTTGAAAAGGTAATGCGTTGGCCATACTCGAACGACTTTTGAACGGACGTATCCAGCACGGTGTGCTGACGATTGTCGATATGCAAGGTCGCAGCCGCACTTTTGGCACATCGGCCTCCGGCTGGCCCGATATCACGATGCGCCTGCATTCTTCCAATGCGGAACGCCGGATAATGTTGAACCCGCGTTTGGGCTTGGGCGAAGCTTATATGGACGGCGCGGTCAGCGTCGATGAAGATGACATCATCGGGCTGGTCGAACTTGTCCGCCGCAACAATCCGTGGGAAAAAGGCGGCGAGATTGGCAATTCAAAGCTGCTGAAAAAACTGCTCGGCAGAATGACTCGACCGTTTCAGCAACTAAACTCGCTTGCGGCATCGCGCGCCAATGTGGCGCATCATTATGATCTGTCGAACGATTTCTACAGGCTGTGGCTGGACGAGGATATGCAATATAGCTGCGCTTACTGGCCGCACGGCGTCGAGACGTTGGACGAAGCACAGACCGCCAAGAAAGCGCATATCGCTGCCAAGTTGGCGCTGGCACCGGGGCAGCGGGTACTTGATATCGGCTGCGGCTGGGGTGGGATGGCGCTTTATTTGAACCACATAGCAGACGTCGACGTACTCGGCATTACGCTTAGTGACGAACAGCTGAAGCTGGCGCGCGAACGCGCTGCGGCAGCCGGTGTCTCTGACCGGGTAAAGTTCGAGCTTCTGGATTACCGGGTGTTGGCGAAGCGTGCACCCGGCTATTTTGATCGAATAGTGTCGGTCGGAATGTTCGAGCATGTCGGCGTCCCGCAATTCGACAAATTCTTCCGCGCCTGTGCCAATTTGATGAAAGATGACGGCGTGATGTTGTTGCACACGATTGGCCGTATGGGCTCTCCAAGCGCGACCGATGCCTTTACCCGCAAATATATTTTTCCCGGCGGTTATATCCCGGCGCTGTCCGAAACTTTGGTGGCAAGCGAGAAGGTGAAGTTGATTCACGCCGATATCGAAAATCTGCGGCTGCATTACGCCAGGACGCTGCGCGAATGGTATAAACGTGTGCGTGCCAACCGCGAAGCTGTGATCGCGCAATATGACGAGCGGTTTTACCGGATGTGGATTTTCTATCTGGCGGGCGCGACGGCGGCATTTGAATCAGGCGGAATGTGCAACTACCAAATTCAATATGTCCGCAACCGTCACAGCCTACCGATTACGCGCGATTATGTTGGCGAGACCGAACGACAGTTACTGACCAGTTAAACGAAAATCGCCACCGACTGCATCCCTGTCAGCACCGGCTGACCATCACTGTTCCACGCGGTCATATATTGGCTGCTCGCGCCATTCCCGGCATGATGCGTTTCGCTTTGCAAATACCACCAGCCGTCAGTGGTCGCGGGCGCGTCGGTCAGCATGTTGATCTGCCAGTTCATAGAGCTGACAATGCCTTTCTCGGTCATCAGCCCCATTGCCGATGGCGGCAGCGCATCGCCGATGCAGATAAGCTCGGCGATGTGGTCCAGCCCTTCATGCTCGGTAAAGCGGTGCCAGCTGGCGAGCCGCGATGTCGCCATGCCCAGCTCCAGCCGTTTGTCGGGATATTGCATATGCCCGGTGAAATATTCCGGCGGTCCGCTACGCGCGGTTTCGGCGCTAGGAATCGCCGGAAATTCGGGGCGGATCAGTGCTTCATAATCGAGATGGCTGTGGCGGCGGTTCATGAAAATGAAGGTACAGGAGAGCCCGACCCCGTCCGCACCCGTTATTTCCGATTTCACAAAAGCGGTGTTCTTGCCACGGCGAAGCACCGACGCGGTCACTTCGACTTCGCCCGCCAGCGGCCCGACAAAGGCAATCTGCGCCGATTGAAGCGGCGGCAGGTCGACGTCGGCGAGCTTTGCCGCCTGATAGGCCAGGACCGCGCTCAGCCCGCCATAAGCGGTCCGGCCCTGATGCCAGCTTGGTGGAATTGCGATGCGGTGTGTTGCGGTGCCAGATTGGAACTGGCCGAGAAGCGATGCAAGATTCATGGGGTCCGCTTAGCGACTGACATCGCCGCTCGCAAGTCAGCCGGCATTTGCCCCTTGCGCCGCGTCGGGCTACAAGATTGCTTCGGGTGGCAAGGAGCAAAGCAGATTTACAAGTGGGTTGACGCCATGGTTGGAGGAATTGGGTCGATTGCGCACGACACGATGTCGGCCAGCTTACTGATCCGCGTGCTTCGCGCCGCCGTCGAAGAAGGTGCAAGTCGTCCCGCTTTGCTTGCCGCAGTCGGTATTGATGCGGTTCGACTGCGCAATCCGCTAAACCGGTTTTCCAGCCAGATTGCGCTTCGCTTTTTCGCGGCACTCGAGCGTCATTTTTCCGATCCCGCGATCACGCTTCGGATCGGCGAAAAAGCGGGGATGCAGAATTTTTCCGACTTTGGGTACACATCCCGGCTCGCTAATAATCTGGCGGCGGTAATCGGCGTCAATATCCAAATCCAGGCACTTCGCCAGACGATGTTCAAAACCGATTTCGATTTAAGTGCTAAGCCACCGACATTGCGGTGGTCGTTTCATACCGGGCTTGTCGATAGCTATGCGCCCGTCATCGAATTTTCGGTTGCGAGCTACGCGCGACTGGCGCGGCAGGTTCTTGGTGAACGACCATTGATTGGATACGTGCATTTTAAACATTCGGCACGGTTTGATCCGGCACTTTATGCTCTCGCATTTGGTTGTCCGGTGCATTTTGACATGCCTGAGACCATGATGGAACTAGACGCACGGCAGCTATTCCGGCCTTCGCCACATTCGAATCCCGCACTTTTGCAAGCGGCAGCCGAACGATACCAGCAGCCGGCGGACTGGATGGCGATGGGCCTGCGCCATACCGCGCACAGCTATTTCTATTTGTCGAGCGAACTAGATAAATCGCCGCCGACGCTCAGCCGAATGGCATCGTCGTTCGGAATGACCGAACGTACCTTGCGACGAAAATTGGTCGAGGAAGGCTATCCGTTTCGTGCACTACTCGACCGCGTGCGTTGGGATTTATGTGCGCTTTACCAGATGGAAGACAAGCGCAACCTTAGCGAAATTGCGTTGCTGCTGGGCTATAGCGACCTGAGCGCGTTTTCGCGAAACTACAAACGGAGGCATGGAACGCCACCGAGCAATCGGCCACGCAATGGGAATTTGAGGGAAAATGGTGGGCGTAGCAAGGATTGAACTTGCGACCCCTGCGATGTCAACACAGTGCTCTACCACTGAGCTATACGCCCACGCTGCGGCAGCCTCTAGCCGCCACCTGTCATTCATTCAAGCCTATTTCAGTTCGCCATAGCTTTCTTTGGCAAACAGTCGCTCCACTTCCAGCACCAGATCGCGCAAATGGAAAGGCTTGGACAGGATTTTTGCATTCGGCATCGATTCGCCCGCGCGCAGTGCAACGCCGGAAAATCCGGTGATGAACATCACTTCGGTCGACGGTGAAACTTTGCTGCAATGACGGGCAAGCTCTATACCGTCCATCTCGGGCATCACGATGTCGGTAAGCAGCAGGTCGAAATGCTCGCGATCCAACAGCGGCACCGCTTCGGTTCCGCGGTCTACCGCGACCACCTCATAACCCGATTTTTCGAGCGCGCGGGTCAGATATTCGCGCATCGCCTGTTCATCTTCTGCGAGCAAGATACGGGTCATTTGAAGTCCTAAAATAGCAGCTTTGGACATCATCGCTTTTGTCCGGCAATGATATCGGCAACCTTCATAGCTTTAGAGGTTTAATTTTTTACACCAAGAACGAAAAAATCTGTCAAAAATACAAAAGAATCATCGCGGTTCCGGCAACCGCAAAACGAAAGTAATATGCGGCGTGGAAAATCAGGGGTTTTCGGTTCACGGTACGGTTTCACCGCGCTGCCCCGTGCTGGTCTGTGTGCCGCATGCCGGGCGCGATTACCCCGAAGAGGTTTTTGCGACGTTGCGATTGCCGCCGGCATCGCTGGTCCGGTTGGAGGATCGTTATGCCGACTTGCTGGCGCGGCACGTAATTGCCGACGGCGTGCCTGCAATAATTGCCAGCCGCGCACGGGCATGGATCGATTTGAACCGCGATGAAAAGGATCTGGATGTCGAAATGGTCAGCGGGGTTGACCGGACGCGCTATTCCACGCCGGGCCTAAAGCAGCGCGGCGGTTTGGGGCTAATCCCAAGGCGGTTGTCGGGCGAAGGCGATATCTGGAAATGCCGCATTTCTGTCGAAAACGTCGAACAGCGGGTCGCGGGCTTTCACCGACCCTATCATGACGCTGTGGCGCAGACCTTGGCCAAAATGCGGGACATGTTCGGCATTGCAATTCTGCTCGACCTGCACAGTATGCCGCCGATCCAGCCGACAAATGGACCGCCACCGCGTTTTGTGGTCGGTGACCTTTTTGGCCGAAGTGCGGCTGGACGTTTCTCCGACGTTCTGATGGCGCAAATCGGTGCTCACGGTTTTGCTGCGGCGCTCAACCATCCTTATGCGGGTGACCATATCCTGCGGCGTCATGCAGCGGTTGGACGGAACATTCACGCATTACAGCTAGAGGTGGACCGTTCGCTTTATCTCGACTCGGGTCTGCGTGAACCAGGTGCAGGGGTGGCGACAATCTCACGGTTGATTGCCGCGCTCGTCGCAAAACTTGCCGAGGACGCGCTTGGTTCGGAAACGCTAATCGCCGCAGAATAGGCGGGCTTTTCACATAAAAAACCACCCCGAAAACATGTTTCGGGGTGGCCTAGGTTCAGGGAGTGGTGCCGCCTGACGGCACCGATAGGACGGAAAAGGGAGGGGAGATTTCCGTCCTGTGTTAGGAATGGGGCCAAGTTGCGCTAAAATCAATAGCAGACCACGAATTTTGTTCGCAGGCGCGGCGGATAGTGAGTGAAATGCCGGGAACCGAGGCCCGCGATCTGCTTTTTGCGCCTCCACATTTGCACATCAGGATACCGGTCAGGGAAACATTCGCTGAATAAATGGCACTCGGTCGATAAATTGATGCTTCAACGCGCCGAGAACGTGCAAGAATATCAATATAACCAATGGCTTGGTTAGTATCTCATGCCCCAGCTTCGCGATCTCTGACAGACTTTTGCTATCGCCGACCGGGAGATCGAGGTTCACTATTCCGAAGTAATCGACGCCTGACGAACCCGGAAAGGCTGAAACCATCAACCAACCCGTCAGCGGCACCGCGATGATCAGAAAATAGAAGAATGCATGGACCGTGCGGCCAAGTTTTGCCTGCCATGCGGGAACAGCACCGGGAATCGGCGGCGGCTTGTGACCGATCCGCCAGAACAGACGCAGCAACGAGAACAAGAGTATCGAAATGCCGATCGCTTTGTGCGGCGTCATATACACAGCCTTCGCATCGCGCGGCAGGCCTTCGGCCATGCTGACCAGCACGACATTGGTAATGATCAGGATCGCAATCAGCCAATGCAGCGCGATCGCAGTTTTGCTGTATTTTGATAAGTTCGCGATGTTCATGCCGTCACTCCCCTTCATGGCGCATGACGGCATTAAATATCTATCCTGTTTATGTCAGGCTTTGGGCAGTTCCGTCACCAAAGGCACTTTACCCTGCTGAACCTGAATAGCAAATATGTCGCGCATCAGCTGAAGCGAGAACAGATGCGCGTAAATCAGAGCCAGTATGCCATTCTTGGTAATCTTACGCAGCGCATCGCCGCGCAGTTCGCGTAGCTTGTCTTCATCGACCATCTTGAAGCCGCGATAGACATAAGGCGTTTCGACGCCTTCCTGCTGGATCGACACTTCGCCGTCCATCAACAGGTCAAGCTTGGTGAGTTCTTCGATGAACCCGTAAGTTTGTGACCCGGCGGTTTCAAAATCTTCACAGAATTTTAGAATGCCCTGCGTGGTGTCGCTAGGCTTGCCATCGTCAAACAGCGCATCGCCTTCGTCGAATTCGCCAACCGCACCTGCTGTCGGGTCAAAGCACAGCGACAATTCGTCGGTGTCGGGACGCAGCTTAGCGAGCAGGAAGGGATAACGGCGAACATAAGCGGGTACATAGACCTGCTTAATGAACATGCCTTCGTCATCCATGAAGGTGTTAACGCCTTCGTTCATACCCATCAGCACCAGCGGCACCGGTTGTTCTGCGGCCGAAAAGATGATCGGATAGTGGCGAGAAGCCGGAATGAATTCCTCGATCGTCAGGGGGATCGCATGCTGGCCGTCCATGAATTTGGCGTTGGCCAGCCCTTTGGTCTTCCACGTTGCATGGTCGTTGCTGTTCAGCGGAACAAGGTCATTATACAAAAGCGGCATATTGCCTGCCTGTGGGGCGCTGGCCATGGGAATGCTCCATATCTAGGATTGAAAGAGTAGGTTGGGCGCGGCTTTAAGCGGACCGGCGCGACTAGGCAAGCGGAACCAGCTTGCCCGGGTTCATTATGCCCTGGGGATCGAACGCGGCTTTAATGTTGCGCAGCGCGTTCAAACGCGCGGGGTCGGCAAGGCGTGCAAATTCGGCAACTTTGGCTTGGCCGATGCCGTGTTCGGCGGAGAGTGAACCACGATAGGCCTGGACCCGGTCATAAATATGACTGGTGATCGCCTTGCCTTGCCCGGCATACCATTCCGCGACTGCAATACCGACCGGCGCCTTGACATGGAAATGGATATTGCCGTCACCCATATGGCCAAAGGCAACGATCTTCGTGCCTGCGTAGCACGCCTCGATTACCGGCGATTCGGTACCGATGAAACGCGCCATTTCGGCGACCGGTACGCTGATGTCGTGCTGCAAAGCCGGGCCTTCAGCACGTTCGGCTTCGGCAATGGAATCACGGATTTTCCAGAAAGCCTCGGCTTGCGCCTCGCTAGCCGCCAGCGCAGCGTCGCCAATCAATCCGGCGTCCATCGCCTTGGCCAGCAAATCAGTAGCCAGATCGGCGGCGGCAGATTGTGACAGGTCGTCCTGCACAAACTCCATCAGCACATGCCATTGATGCGCACCGTTCAGCGGCGCGCGTGTTCCTTCTATATGGCGGAGTACAGCGTCCAGAGCGCGCTGCGGCAGTATCTCGAAACCCTCCAGCCTCTCCTTGGCGCGCGTTTGCACGAACAACAACAATCGATACGCCGCATCGGGGCTATCGACGCCGACCCAGACGACGCAGCGGTCGATCAAGGCCGGAACCGTTTGCAACACCGCACCGGTCACGACCCCAATCGTCCCTTCGGCACCGATCAGCAAATGCTTCAGATCGTAACCGCGGTTGTCCTTCTTAAGCGGCGTCATGCCGTCGAACACAGATCCGTCCGGCAGCACGGCTTCCAATCCGACGACCAACTGGCGCATTGTGCCGTGGCGGAGCACTTGGGTGCCGCCCGCATTGGTCGAAACCAGTCCCCCTACCGTTGCCGATCCCTTGCCGCCAAGTGTCAGTGGAAAACGGCGGCCTTCTTTGGCGACTGCTTCGTGCAGATTTTGCAAAATAACCCCGGCTTCGCAGCAGACCATGCCGCTGTCGGCATCCACACTTTCGATGCGGTTCATCCGTCTGAGCGAGAGGATAAGTTGTTTGCCGCTGGTATCGGGAGTGGCGCCGGCCACCATCCCGCTGTTCCCGCCTTGTGGCACCAACGCCAGCCGGTGTTCGGCAGCAATTCTGACGACTGCTGCTACCTCTGCGGTATTGGCGGGTGACAACAATGCCGCAGCAGCGCCTGTGTACCGTCCACGCCAATCGGTGAGCCAGGGTGCGATCGCGTGGCGGTCATCGGTATAGCCTTTCGGCCCCAGCAAATGCTGCAATTCGGTAAGTGCGGCGGTATCGGACACGGCAAAATCCAGAGTGTTGACATGATCGGTTTGGCATTCAATTAATGCCCCGTTCAACCCTATCAGCTAAAGCCTTGCAAACATCAACTTATCACCGGATCGATTCTTGCGCGCAGCCTTGGGCCTATT
>JANONL010000045.1:0-11655 GCA_031420815.1 Sphingomonadales bacterium
CGCATCAAACAGAAATCGCCCGACACTAGCGTTTGTATTCTCGAAAAGGGTTCAGAAGTCGGCGCGCATATCCTGTCCGGCGCAGTCGTCGATCCCAAAGGTTTGGACGAGCTGATCCCCGATTGGCGCAATCAAGGTTGCCCGATGGCCGAAGTTCCCGTGACCGACAACCAGCATTGGTTCATGACCAAAGCCAGCAAATTCAACGTTCCGCATATCCTGATGCCGCCGCTTATGCAAAACAAGGGCACCTATACCGGCTCGCTTGGTAATCTTTGCCGATGGTTGGCGGGCCAAGCGGAAAACCTTGGTGTTGAAATTTTCCCGGGATTTGCAGCGGCTGAGACCTTGTTCAACGAGGACGGATCAGTCATTGGCGTTGCTACCGGCGATATGGGCATCGCCAAGGACGGCAGTCAAAAGCCCGATTATCAGCCAGGCATGGAATTACACGCAAAATACACTTTGTTTGCCGAGGGTGTTCGCGGTAGCCTGACCAAGCAGTTGATGCCAAAATTTGCGCTAAACGCCGATTGCCAACCACAGATTTTTGGAATCGGCATCAAGGAGCTATGGGACATTCCGGCGGGCCAACACGTTGCGGGCCGCGTGATCCATAGTCAAGGATGGCCGCTAACCGATGCTAATGGCGGCGCGTTTCTCTATCATCAGGCTAATAATCAGGTCGCACTCGGTTTCGTCACTTGGCTTAATTATGCCAATCCGCATCTTTCGCCGTTTGAAGAGTTCCAGCGGTGGAAAACCCACCCGGCGGTCAAGGCCATACTCGTTGGCGGCAGGCGCGTGTCCTATGGTGCCCGGGCTATCAACGATGGTGGCTGGCAAGCGGTGCCAAAGCTCGCCTTTCCCGGTGGTGCATTGATCGGGTGTTCTGCCGGTTTTGTGAATGTCCCGCGCATCAAAGGTAGCCATACGGCAATGAAATCAGGGATGTTGGCGGCGGACGCGATCATTGAAGCGCTGGCAGCAGGGCGTGCACATGATGTTCTTGCCACATATCAGACGAGTTATGAAAACAGTTGGATTTACAAAGAATTGCGGATTGTTCGCAATGTTCTTCCGTTAGTTGAAAAATTCGGCAATGCCATCGGGACGGTCCTGGCTAATGCAGCAATGTGGTCTGAAACGCTTGGACTGCGATGGCCGTTTACAATGAAAACCCATGCGGACCATAAGGCGCTGAAGAAGAAAAACGCGGCGGTACCTATCGCATATCCAAAGCCCGACGGCGTGTTCAGCTTTGATCGTTTGTCATCGGTGTTCCTTTCAAACACCAACCATGCAGAGGATCAACCGATCCATTTGCAGGTCAAGGATCCAGCGTTGCAACTGGCCAGCGAGTTCATGGAGTTTGCCGGGCCATCCGCTCGCTATTGCCCGGCAGGAGTATATGAATGGATCGAGGAAGAGGGCAGGGAGCCGCGCTACCAGATCAACTCGCAGAATTGCGTGCATTGCAAAACGTGTGACATCAAAGATCCGAATCAGAACATCAACTGGGTAACGCCGGAGGGTGGCGGTGGACCGAACTATCCCAATATGTAAAATCTTGCTCGTTGTGGCGGGACTAAGCGCGTCGTCGCTGGCGGTCGCAAAGACAGATGAGCCGGTTGATCGATATGCTGCAGCACGCCTTGCGGAGATAGCCAACCGCGAAGACGAGGCGTTGAAGGCTTATATCAAGCTTTCCCGCGACGCGCCCGATAGCGCGGTACTGGCAGATAGGATTTTTGACAGCGCAATCCGCACCGGTGACATGGCCGCGGCGCTTCGTGCTGTGCGCGCTCAGGAATTGCGTGGTGAGGTTTCAAGCGAAGCACCTCTGTTGCTGTTTGCCGACGCCTTCCGGCGAAAAAACTGGCCAATGGCACTAATCGCTGCAGACGAGTTGTCGTCGCGCAGCAATTTGGCGTTTATGGCTCCGATATTGCGCAGTTGGACAAATGCCGCGCAGGGGAAGCCTCATAATCTGCCTACAGCAGATGCCCAAGTCGACCCTTTGTTTGCCTATTATGCTGAAGATCAGCGCGTTTATTTTGAGCTGAACGCTGGCGAATTGGCGACGGCTAAGCAGAGTTTGCGCGGGCTTGCGGTTATGGGTGCAGATTATACGCGCGACGTATTGCTCAGTGCAGCGCCGGTTATCAGGGCCAATGGCGATGACATGTTTGCCGATGCTTTGATCGGAACTGCGATGGGCGCTGATCGATTATCGGTCGCTTCGTTACCGCCGGATCGGAAACAGCGGGCTAGTCTTGCGCCTGAAGACGGCTTGGCAGCCCTGCATGTGAGGATCGCGTCGGCCTTGCTTGAGCAAAAGATTGACGAGCCCGCTTTGGTGCTAGCGCGTATGGCAATCTGGTATGCGCCTGATAGTGCATCGGCAAATCTGGTGTTGGCCAGGGCATTGTGGGCGCAAGGACTCGACGCGTCGGCCTTAGAGACGCTCGAAAAAATCCCGTCGACTTCGCCTTATTGGCCGCGCGCTATCGGCCAGCGTGTGGCACAGATGGAGCCGACTGCGGCGCTTGCTCTTGCCCGCTACGCGGTGCAGCAATGGCCGAAGTCTGGGAGCCTCGTGTTGGTGCTGGCACAATCGCAGGAAACTATCGGCGATTTGGACGGTGCGGCGGATAGCTACCGACGAATTGCTGACGCGGCCGATAAGGGAGGTTCGACACCGCGCCAGCGTGCCGGTTATCGACTTCAGCTCGCGCGCGCCCTGGACAATGCTGGAAATTGGGCCGGCGCGCGTTCCAATCTGAATGCTGGGTTGGTTATTGATCCCAATAATGCACAGATATTGAACTATTTAGGATACTCTCTTTTGGAACGGCAAGAGGATGTGCCACGAGCTATGGCAATGATTCAGCGCGCGTTCGAGGTGGCACCTGACTCGACGGCTGTCATGGACTCGATGGGCTGGGCGCATTTTCAAACCGGCAATTACGCGCAAGCGGTTGTTTTGCTAGAAAAGGCCGCAAAAGTGTTGGGCAATGATCCTGCGATTAACGAGCATCTGGGCGACGCCTATTGGCGTGTTGGGCTACTGCGCGACGCGCGTTATGCTTGGCGGGTGGCATCGCAAGCCGCAAAGGGAGAAGCCGCAGCAAGGATTGCCGGTAAAATCGACACCGGACTTGCCCAAGCCGCGTTTAGGCGTTGATGCAAACTTACGCTGAAACCGCTTATGCCAAAATCAATCTTGCGTTGCATGTCCGCGGGCGGCGGCCTGATGGCTATCATGCATTGGAAACGCTGTTCGCCTTTGTGGATGACGGCGACCAATTAACGGTGAGTCCATCGTCATCATTAACGCTTGCGATTTCTGGCCCATTTGCTCAAGACCTTGGCAATAGTGACGACAATCTGGTTTTGCGGGCTAGTAAGCTGCTGCAAACACATTTTAAGATCGAGCGCGGGGCGGCTCTGACATTGCACAAAAGCCTACCTGTTTCCTCCGGTATTGGCGGGGGATCGGCGGATGCTGCAGCGGCTGCACGGTTACTCAACCGATTTTGGCAGTTGGGCGCTGATCACGCCACACTGGCAGCATTACTTGCACCGCTAGGCGCCGATATTCCAGCTTGCGTTGCGAGCGTCTCCGCTTTTGGTATCGGGACGGGAACGACGTTGTTACCAGTAGAAAGACATGACCTATCAGGCCTTCCCGTTCTGTTGGTAAATCCACTGAAGCCCTTAGCCACCGCTGATGTGTTCGCACATTGGGATGGCATTGACCGCGGCGCGCTTTGCAAAGGAAATCCGCGCGAAGCTGCCTTGCAGGGCAGAAACGATCTCGAAACAACCGCCATCGAAATTTGCCCTATTATTGCCGATGTTCTGACGTCTCTGCAATCAACGCAGCCAGTCTTGGCCAGAATGTCGGGTTCAGGGGCAACTTGCTTTGCACTGTACCAAGGCGTGGAGGCCCGGGATGCAGCTAAAGTCCGCGTCAGTGGATCATGGTGGACATTGGCAGGGCATTTGCGGTGAGCCAGCCTCCTTATCGCGTTATCGGCGAACCCAAACGAGGCAGCGTCCTGATTGTTGGCGATCATGCGTCCAATCATGTTCCAGACAATATCGACCTCAAAATCGACCAAGCTTTGTTTGACGAGCATATAGCATGGGACATGGGTGTTGCCGCCGTTTCAGAACTGATGGTCGCTAAAGCTGATTACACGGCATTTCTGGGCAATGTCTCACGGCTTGTGGTCGATTTGAACCGCTACGCTGATGAACCAGGAGCAGTTCCTGATCATAGCGACGGCATAATGATCGTTGCAAACAGGCTCAGCCAAACCGACCGTGCTGCGCGCCTACAATCATATTATCATCCCTATCACGACCGGTTGGCCCAGATTTTGGATCAGCAACGACCGTCGTTGATATTGTCATTGCACAGCTTTACCCCGTCGCTGCAATCGCGGCCTGACGAGAGGAGGCCTTGGGAGATCGGCGTATTGTACAATGAACACGAAGTAGCGTCCAAGCTCGCGATTGGCTATCTTGAGACCCGAAGTCTTATTGTAGGTGACCAGCTCCCGTATTCGGGAAAGCACTTGAACGCGACGATGAATAGGCATGCTGAAAGTAACCGTATCCCCTATGCGGGCATCGAAATGCGGCAAGACATGGTTGCTGATACGGAAGGGCAGGAAAGATTCGCCCAAATATTGACTGATATGTGCCATTTTGTTTCGGAAGAGCTTGGCTTGATGGCGTAAAAGCAATAAAGGCTCGCGGGTTGACGGAGTTCTCGCATGCCGCATGTTTTCGATAAATCCAAATTGCCCAGCCGTCACGTTTCGGTAGGGCCAGAGCGCGCGCCGCATCGCAGCTATTATTACGCGATGGGCCTCACTGAAGAGGAAATCGCGCGGCCATTTGTAGGCGTTGTTTCGGCGGGTAACGATAGCGCCCCTTGTAACACAACGCTCGATCATCAGGCCGATATCGCGCGCAAAGGTGTGGAAGCAGGTGGCGGGATGCCACGCCGGTTTAACACCATTACAGTGACCGATGGCATTGCGATGGGGCACCAAGGCATGAAGTCGTCGCTAGTATCACGCGAAGTCATTGCGGACTCAGTTGAGCTTTCGGTCCGAGGGCATTGTTATGACGCGTTGGTAGGCTTCGCCGGATGCGACAAGTCGTTACCCGGAATGATGATGGCGATGCTGCGGCTCAATGTGCCGTCTATCTTTGTCTATGGCGGTTCGATCTTGCCGGGGCGATATCACGACAAAGATGTTACCGTTGTCGACGTTTTCGAAATTGTCGGGAAATATGCGGCGGGTGCCTGTCCGATTGAAGAGGTTCATGCGCTGGAGAAGGTAGCCTGTCCGGGGCATGGTGCTTGCGGTGGGCAGTATACCGCCAACACGATGGCCTGTGTTGCTGAGGCGATTGGGCTGTCTTTACCAAACTCCAATATGGCTCCTGCACCTTACAGTACAAGAGACCAGATTGCGCATGCCGCAGGCTTTCAGGTAATGGAGTTGCTCGCGCAAAACTTAAGACCACGTGATATTTGTACGCGTGAAGCATTTGAAAATGCTGCGCGCATTGTGGCTGCAACGGGTGGATCGACCAACGGCGCGCTGCATCTTCCAGCGATGGCACATGAAGCCGGGATCGACATGGATCTGTTCGATGTGGCTGAAATTTTCAAAACCACGCCTTATATGGCCGACCTCAAGCCCGGCGGTAATTATGTCGCCAAGGATATGTATGAGGCTGGCGGCGTTTACATGCTGATGAAATCACTTCTCGGTGAGGGTCTGCTGCACGGAAACTGCATGACCGTGACGGGAAAGACGCTCGGCGAGAATATTGATCAGATTACGTGGAACCCCGATCAAAAAGTCATCCATGCTGCAACCGCCCCATTGTCGCCAACCGGTGGCGTTGTTGGCTTGCGCGGCTCGCTTGCCCCTGACGGAGCGATTGTGAAGGTCGCCGGGATGCAACGGCTCGAGTTTACAGGGCCCGCGCAATGTTTCGACTGTGAAGAGGATGCCTTTGCCGCCGTTGAAGCCCGCGAAATCAGGGAAGGTGGCGTCGTCGTCATCCGCTACGAAGGGCCAAAGGGCGGTCCAGGTATGCGGGAAATGCTTTCAACCACGGCCGCGTTATATGGGCTTGGGATGGGCGAGAAGGTTGCGCTCATTACTGATGGTCGGTTCTCGGGTGCGACGCGCGGGTTCTGCATCGGCCATATTGGCCCCGAGGCCGCAGAATGCGGACCGATTGCGCTTGTCGAGGACGGCGACGAAATCAGTATCAACGCCGAAACCGGCACCATCGACCTCAATGTCCCCGTAGAAGTGCTTGAAGAACGGCGTAAACACTGGCAGCCGCGACTGACCGATTATGGGTCAGGCGCGTTATGGCGCTATGCACAAAATGTTGGGCCAGCCTATAAAGGCGCGGTTACGCATCCTGGAGGGCAAGCCGAAACTCATGTCTATGCCGATATCTAAATTTGCCCTGCCAATCGTTCTCGCGCTTGGTTTGTCGGCGTGCGGGGGGAATGATGCGGAGACGTTGAGGGAGGCAGAGGCATCCGCTGATGAAGCGGCAGCACTTGATGGCAGGGTTGAGTGCGCCTTGGCCGGTTCTGCTCATTTCGAACGCACATGCACTACCGAGCGGATTGCGGGTGCAGATGGCGAGCTATTGGTCATTCGCCACGCCGATGGTGGTTTTAGGCGATTCAGGATATTGACCGATGGCCGGGGCCTTGCACCTGCGGATGGCTTTGACGAGACCAAAATCAGCTTGATTGAAAACGGGATGATTGAGGTTAGCTCGGGCGATGACAAATATCGTCTGCCCGCTCAAATTAAAGGGCCGGACGCGAAGCCCGCTGACGCACCGACCGAAGACGCCGGTTGATTGAACGCCCCACCACGGGCATGGGCCTTTTTATGACTGAAACAAACGAGATTATCCGCGTCGCCGCGCGTGGCGATGGCGTGACTGCTGACGGCCAATATATTGCGCATGCGGCACCTGGCGATATACTTGATCCGGCGGGCGGACTTATCCACGGGCCACATCATGCAACGCCGCCATGCCAGCATTTTCCGATCTGCGGCGGCTGCCAGTTGCAGCATTTGGACGATGATAGCTTGCGAACGTTTATTGCCGACCGGGTTAGCCATGCACTGGCGACGCAACAGGTGACAGCCGAAGAGATCATGCCTGTGCATCTTTCGCCACCGGCCGCTAGGAGGCGCGTTGCTGTGCGCTCGGCATGGGTCGGCACGCAATTTCAGCTGGGTTTCAGCACCGAAAAAAGTCACCGTATCATCGACTTGCGGCAATGTGACGTCATGGCGCCGGAATTGTTCGCACTGATCGATCCACTACGCAAATTCCTCAATCCGCTGATAGAGCGGCGGCGCGATGTTCAGATTAAATTGGCAGTTGTGGACCAAGGCATTGACGTGATGATCGAGAATTGGGTGGCGCGCAACCTGTCGGATCACGAGGCGCTATCGGAATTTGCGCAGAAACACGCGCTTGCCCGGCTGTCGCTCGACGAAGGCTATGGACCGGTATCGTTCTGGGAGCCTGAGCCAGTTACCGTGACTCTGGGTGGCGTCGCAGTTGCCTATCCGCCTTATGGCTTCTTGCAAGCTACGCCAGACGGCGAAGCGGCGCTCGTTGCAGCAGCTCGGACGATCATCGGCGACGCCAAAGCGATTGCCGATCTGTTTGCGGGCTTGGGTACCTTTGCGCTCTCATTAGCGCAGGGGCGTAAGGTTTATGCAGCGGAGGCCGACCGTGAGCCGATTATAGCGCTGAAAACGGCCGCTGGCCGCGCCGGGCTTGCGATATTTGGCGACCACCGTGATCTGTTTCGCAGGCCGTTGACGCCCGACGAACTCAACAAGTTTGAAGCCGTAATCCTTGATCCGCCGCGCGCAGGGGCGAAAGAGCAAGTGACCCAACTTGCCGCATCAACGGTGGCCAATATAGCCTATGTCAGTTGCAATCCCGCCAGTTTCGCGCGCGATGCAAAAATGCTGGTGGCAGCGGGATATGAGTTGAAGCGGGTGTGGCCCGTGGGCCAGTTCCGCTGGTCAACCCATATCGAACTTGTCGGGCATTTCAGCCGTTAGTCGAATACGGCGATTGCCGCGTGGACGACCAACATCAGCAACGCGATACTGGACAATGCGAATAGCGCAAAGCGAACAAGGACGCGGTTTGAGAGAATTTGCGCCAGACTGTGCGCGATGCGAAGCCCTACATACGCCCACGCTATCGTGGCATTCAATCCGTCGCCTTGGCCGACCAGACCCAACACAATGGCCACTGCATAAAATATAGTCGGTGCTTCGTGTAAGTGATTGTAATTGTCGGCAACCCAAGATGCTTTTTCCTCACCTTTGGCCACTAGATCATCGCGCAAGCTGCGCCCGGTGGTTCCGACCATAGTCTTGCCGTCGATGCCAGCACGCGTCATTGCGGGCAACCGCGTTGCATACATCCATATCCAGACGATCATCGTCCAAGCGGCTAGTGCGACTAACGGCTCGAAAATATCACTTCGCATATTGCGTTCCTCGTTAAATTGTCGCCAGTAGCGCGTGAACTGCCAAAACGGTCAGGCAGATGGAGGACAACAGAAACAGAACGAAGCGAATACTTACTTTGTTAACAGTAGCTTGCCACAGGCTGTGCAGTATCCGGAGGATGGTGTAGCCCCAAGCAAAAGATACCAACAATGGCGTTACGGCGCCAGCGATTGCGAGAATCATGACTGTCGCATAGAATATCGTCGGCTGTTCCATCAGATGCGCGTAATTGTGGGATTTCCAGGCAACCGACGGAGGGACGTTAGGATCGATATCAACACCGCGACCGCCAACAGCGGTTCCTATGTCTATTCCGACTTTCTTCATTGCAGGTAACCGCGTGCCCGCCATCCAGAATAGCATGAGAATTGACCACACGACCAACGCCGCTGCTGGTGCCAAAATTGACGTATCCATAAAAAACCCTCCCGTTTGTGATGAACGGGATGGTGCGTCAGCTGTTGTAAATTGTCAAACGCAACTTACTGTTTGGAAACCGATGTCCGGCGTGGTGAAATGCCCGCGTCATTAGCCGCTAGTCGTAGGTACAGCGTAGCCATAGGCTCGTCATTGACGGCGATCGTGTCCGTTTCGCCGAAGCCGTTAAACTCGGTCCGCATCGCGCAACCATAGGCGCCGAGCATGCCGATCTCGATAAAGTCACCCGCCTTGACATCATCAGGTAACATGAATGGGCCCGCCATATGGTCCATATCATCACAGGTAGGCCCGTAAAAGCTGAATTCAGCCATCTTGGTGCCGATTGACCTCTCAGAGCGCTGCAGCGCCACAGGAAAGCGCCAACCAATATGGGCGGCGTCGAACAGTGAGCCATAAGCGCCGTCATTGATGAATAGTTCGGTGCCGCGGCGTTTTTCAACGCGGACAAGCAGCGAGGCATATTCCGCGCACAGCGCCCGGCCAGGCTCGCACCACAATTCGGCCGAATAGCTGATCGGCAGGTCTTCGAAGCACGCATGGATAACCTCCAAATAGCCTTCGAGTGCAGGTGGCTCCATGCCGGGATAGACAGAAGGAAAGCCGCCGCCGACATCGACGATATCGACGGTCACCGATGCTTCGACGATTGCCGCGCGGACATGCTCCATCGCTTCGGCGTAAGCGGCAGGCGTCATCGCCTGGCTACCGACGTGGAAACAGATGCCTAGGCTATCGGCGACTTGCCGCGTTGCCACCAGCAGGTCGGCAACTTCTGACGGATCGGCACCGAATTTGGCGGCAAGGCTCAGCTTGGCGTGCTCCGATGACACGCGAATGCGAACGCACAATTCGAGGTCGGTCGCATTGCCGGTCGCGCGAACAATCTTGTCAAGCTCTTCATGGCTATCAAGGGAAAACGTGCGTACGCCGTGATTATGATAAGCCTGCGATATCGCACGCTCCGACTTTACCGGATGCATGAAGCACAGTTTCGCATCGGGCAGGAACTTGTTCACCAGCCGCACTTCGCCAAGCGACGCGACGTCATAATGCGTAATCCCGGCGTCCCACAGCAGTTCCAGCAGAGCAGGCGAGGGGTTGGCCTTTACCGCATAAAGCGACTTACCGTGAAACTTCTCTGCGAAGAAACGGGCAGCACGTGTCGCGGCATGCGGGCGAAGGAGCGTGATAGGTTCGTCCGGGCGGAGGGCGCGGACTACAGCCAGTGCGTCAGGATATTCATGCAACTCAAGGGACCCCCAAAAAATAACGGTAAAACAACAAGGCTGCCTTGCGGTTATTGGAAGTCCCCCTGGGGCAGCGGACAGTGCCTATATGATTCGATGAGGAATTTGTAAAGGGGAAATGGGGCTTGCTTCCCATATTGGACAACTACCGCACTTAGTTTACCAAGCTATAAATGAATGATCTTCAAACAGCCTGCTCATCATCCGGATTGGAATACGTCAAAGATGTTTTAGTTCCCTTAATCGCGGTCTTTTTGGGTGCCTTTGGAGGGCACTTTTCCGCCAAATCTCTAGCCAAAGCGTCATCTGTCGAACTTTTGAAACGAGATGCCGAGGATCGGCGGGATAAGCGAGTTAGGGCGGCGCGCCAAGCCTATGTCAAATTACACATGCTGGCCAATTCTAGCGGGTCTTTCCGGAAACACGTCAATGAGATGATCGAGCGAGCGAACCTTGATGGAAACGCATCCATGAGGACGTTTGAGAGGCTCTCGACATTTCCGGGTATTGATCGCGAGACAGCCATTGAATTTAATGCCGAGGAACTGGAGGTCTTTATACACGCCAAAAGGCCTGACGATGTAGATGCTCTATTGCTGGCTTCTCGGAGGTACGAAGCTTGCCTCACGAACTTATCGTCCTTTGCGAAGCTCAAGCTAGAATTGCACGAGTATGCTATCGGGTTGGGACAAACAGAACGAGACGCCTCCGGCGTTGCTCGGACGAGAATGAGGGTACCGACCAACGTAGCGAACATCATCAAGGTCAAAGGCGAGAACCTAGAACTGTTTGCTAAGGAGATGGTTGACCTAATAAATGAATGTGCGGATTACATTATTGAAGTTGCACAACAATTTGAAGGTGTTGCAAGTGCGTATTTTGATGTCGGCGAACGCCTTGGTTTTTCACCGACCGACAATTCAGCTGCGTTGCCGACGGAAGAGGTTGCCTAACTCAACCGATCCCTGAACTCGGTCCAGTCGAATTGTCGCACGCAACGCAGTTCGTCGGTTTCGCTGTTCCATAGCCAGATCGAGGGTAAAGGTACGCCGTTGAAGGTGTTGGTCTTGACCATCGAATAATGCGCCTGATCAAGAAATGCAAAGCGCGCGCCGGGTTCGGCAAGCATGGGCAGGCGATAGTCGCCGATGATGTCGCCTGCGAGGCAAGACGGACCGCCGAGGCGGATTGCGGGACCATCGGCAGGCTCACCGAGCATTGCGGGGCGGTAGGGGGCTTCGATGACGTCGGGCATATGGCAGGTGGCGCTGATGTCGGTGATGCCGACTTGCATGCCATTGTCGAAGACGTCGAGCAGTTCCCCGATGAGAATGCCTGCGTCCAGCGCAATT
>JANONL010000046.1:0-5722 GCA_031420815.1 Sphingomonadales bacterium
CGCATCGTTGGGACTTGGGACGGTCGCATATGCGCAGGACGAAGCGCCACAGGCTGAAGAAGCCGCTGAAGACGAAAACGTAATCGTCGTCACCGCAACCAAGCGCGAGCAGACATTGCAAGAGGTGCCGATTTCGGTGTCGGTAACCACCGCTGAAACAATCGAGCGAGCACAGGTCCGCGATCTTCTCGACCTGCAAACACTTGTTCCCTCGCTCAAGGTCGGCCAATTACAAAGCTCGGCCAACACCAACTTCATCATTCGCGGTTTCGGTAACGGCGCCAATAACGCAGGAATCGAACCATCGGTTGGCGTATTCATCGACGGCGTCTATCGTTCGCGTTCGGCAGCACAGATTGGCGATCTTGCCAATATCCAGCGCGTCGAAGTGCTGCGCGGTCCGCAATCGACATTGTTCGGCAAGAACGCGTCGGCGGGCATTATCAGCATCGTTACGAAAGCGCCGCAGTTCGAATTCGGCGGCGGGCTCGAAGTATCATACGGCAATTATGACGCGATGGTTGTTCGCGGCAATGTGACCGGCCCAATCGCTGAAACCCTGGCGGTCAGCATCGAAGGCAATTATAACAAGCGCGATGGCTATATCAATGTCGTCAACCGCGGCGTGGATTCAAACGACCGCAATCGCTATGGCGTTCGCGGGCAGATTTTGTGGGAGCCGAGCGATACCGTCAAAATCCGGTTGATCGGCGACTATGACAAGATCGACGAAATTTGCTGCGGTGTTGCTAACGTGGTTAACGGACCAACAGGCGGCGCTGTGAATTTCCTTGCAGGCGGCGTTGGGCTCGTTCCTAATCAGCCGTTCTCGTATAACGTTTATCAGAATTTTGATTCGGTCAACAAGATCAAGAACTATGGCTTTTCGGGCCAGATTGATTGGGATTTGACCGATCAACTCGCACTAACCAGCATCAGCGCCTATCGTGCGGTTCGCTCTTTCACTAATCAGGATTCGGACTTCACCAGCGCCGACCTCATTGGCGACAATCGCGCTAAAACCGCGATTAACACCTATACACAGGAATTGCGGATCGCGTCGGATTTTGACGGACCGCTTAACTTCTTGCTCGGCGGTTTTTACTTCAAGGAAAATATCGACATTGCGTCACAGTTGTTGTTTGGTAACAATTTCCGCAGCTATGCGAACTTGCTGACCGGCGGCGCTTATGGCGGCAATGAAGGGCTTATCCGCTTGCTGAACGGGCTTCCTGCAGCCACGCCAACGACCCAGTTCGGTGCAGCCGGGCAGGGCCGGTTCGAGAATTTCGATTATAAAGATACGGCCTATTCGATCTTTGGCCAAGTTGACTTTGAAGTCGTCGAGGATTTCACGATAACTGGCGGCTTTAACTACACCAAGGACAAGAAAACAGTTTCATCGAACAATAGTTCGACCGACGTGTTTTCCAGCATCGACCTTGTGCGAACTGGCGCTAACGCCGGATTCCTGCCAGCTGCTCGCGCGCAACCTTGCGGAGGCACCACAGTTACAAACGGAGTGAATTGTAACGCGTTCCTTGGGCTTCGTCCGCTCCAGTTCCTGCCGCCATTCCTCAATTTTCCTAACTCGGTCGAAAGCGGAAAAACCAGCGACAGCGACTTGTCCTACACAATTCGAGCGAATTACAAGTTCGATCAACGGGTGAGCGGCTATATTACATATGCCACTGGCTTTAAGGCGACTTCATTCAACCTGTCGACCGACAGCCGACCGTTCCCAACCGACTTTATCCCGGGATCATCAGCTCAAAGTCCTGCACCTGCACCTTCAGCAATCCGAACAGCCGGTTTGGCGCTTAACAACCTGACGGCCGGCACGCGATTCGCTGGCCCTGAAGACGCCGTAGTATACGAACTGGGCGTCAAGGCACAGTTCGACGGCTTCGGGATCAACCTTGCAATCTTTAAGCAGGTGTTGAAAGGCTTCCAAAGCAACGTTTTCACCGGAACCGGCTTCGTTTTGGGTAATGCTGAAAAGCAGTCAACCAAGGGTATGGAAATCGATGCAACTATCTCGCCGACACGCGGCCTGAACTTTACTGCATCCTATACATATCTCGATCCAAAGTTCGATAAGTTCACCGGCGGGTCAGCGTTCAATGCGGGCAACAACATTGTTCCAACCAACCTGACTGGTCGCGTACCGACCGGTATATCGAAGCACTCGGTTGCGGTGGGCGGCACGTATACAATCGAAGTTGGAGGCGATAACAAACTGATCCTTCATACCGATTACGCGCTTAACAGTTCCTATCAGATTGCGCAGGGGTTGCCTTACAAAGCGGGCATCGAATCGCTCAATGCCTCGATTGCTTTTGCACTAAGCAATGGTCTTGAACTCAGCGTCTGGGGTCGCAACCTGACCGAGCCGCAATATAATCCGGTGATTTTTGCATCGGTGGCGCAATCGGGCAGTCTTTCGGGCTATCCACCGCCACCACGCTTCTATGGCGCTTCAGCCAAGTTTAAGTTCTAATAACTCGATCTTCGAGGGGGAGAGAGCCGGGGCAGCATTGCTGCTCCGGCTTTTTCTTTGGGCGAAGTAAACCACAGGTGTTTGACCGCGGGATACTGCAACTATTATAAATGTGGAGAGGTGCTTCTCGCGCACCCAAAGCATAAGGGCCGCTTGGCATTTCTTTGGGCGAACATGCCCGGCATGTTCGCATAATCCGATAAAATGGTGCCCGAGGGCGGATTTGAACCACCGACACGCGGATTTTCAATCCGCTGCTCTACCCCTGAGCTACTCGGGCTACACGGGTAAAACCGCGTGGGAGCGCAGCCTATAGAGAGCCGAAGCCGCCCTTGGCAAGCGCAAAATCAGTCCCTGTCGTTAAGGTCGATGCTGTCCTCATAATCGGCTGCGGGCCCGGGAACTCGGTAGCCGTCGCCCAGCCATTGCAGCAGATCGCGGTCTTTACAGCCCTGA
The DNA here is from genome assembly GCA_031420815.1 of Sphingomonadales bacterium. GTDB lineage: Bacteria > Pseudomonadota > Alphaproteobacteria > Sphingomonadales > Sphingomonadaceae > Sphingorhabdus_B. The sequence goes on from JANONL010000046.1 coordinate 2,957, forward strand.
CTACAAAAGGGCGCAAATTCAGGCGTGGCGGCCTTCTTGCACAGCGGGCATTTTGCCCCTGCGACCTTATGCGGTAGCTTCGACATAGCCTGCGCCGATACCCAGTTGTGCGTCACTGCGCAAGGACACAGCACGCCCGGTTCGACGTGCAAGCAGCGCGGTCCAGTCGGGTTGTGCCTCGATATGCGCCAACACCGCAGGATGCGCGGCAAGCGCCATTCTCCCTGTACCGCGATCACGTTCCGCCCGGCGCAGCAGAGCAAGTGCCTCTGCCAACGCCGGGCGGTATTGCAGCATTTCTGGGATAGACTGCCGTGTTCTGCGGGTCAGTATTTGCATGAAGCCAAAGCCATTGATTGCCGTTCGCTCAAACGGCCCGGTCATTTCGGCATCGAACGCTTCCACTGCTGCCTGCCGGGCGGTCTTTTCATGCAATGTCGGAAAGTCGATCCCGATATTGCCTTGCAGGTCGAGACGTTGGATAGACTGCGCTACCGTTTTTGCCGCGACCAGTGCAAGCGCTGCTGGGGCTAAATCGCCATCGACATCAATCAGCGTCATAGCCGGGGTCAACGAAATCTGCAGTGCGCCGTCTGCAAATACGATATGACCGGTTCGCGCTTCGTCGAGCAGCTCGCTCCATCCAAAGGCTTCAAATTTGTCCTCGGCATGGGTAAGACAGCGCGTGACAGTTTCGCCGAGTTGCTCAAGCAATGTCGGTGCGTCTTGCGCGCCTTTGCCAAGCGCCGCTTTTACCACCGGCAGTTTGAACCGGCCTTTTTCGTTTATCGCGGCGCGGGTGACTTCGACCATTAACGACGCACCCTCGTTTAGGCCTTTGGGTAGCGGCGAAAGCAGCGCTTCGTTGCCACCGACAAATCGGACAATGCCGCGTGTCCCTGCGACCAGCTTAGTGACCAATTGCGCTGACGCCACCATGCCGTGCATGATACCGTCGTGTCTTTGTATTCGCGCCGCGACAATCCGGCCGTTGTCGATCAGAACCGCGCGCTCTTCACCGATCCCGTTTTCGTAAAGCCACTCAGCCAAGCGGATAACCCGAGGCGATCAATAATGCACGGGTTTCGTAGAGCGGCAAACCGATAACACCGGAATGGCTGCCTGCCATCCAGTCGATTAACGCCTCTGCCCTACCCTGAATGGCATAGCCCCCGGCTTTGCCGAGGCCTTCGCCGCTGGCAATATACGCCTCGATCTCTGCGGCACCCATACGCTTGAACCGGACAATGCTGTCGCTGATCCGCGTGCGTTCGCGACCTTCGGCGTCGATCACGCATACAGCGCTCAATACATGATGTCGCCGTCCGCTCAGCAGTTGCAGAAAACCGCGTTGCACGTCTGCGTCCCCCGCCTGCTGCAATATCCGCCGTCCAACGGCGACAGTCGTATCGGCAGCGAGCAGGATTTCGCCGTCACCGCGCGGCACCGCTCCTGCTTTCTCGACCGCCATACGCAGAGCATAGGCACGCGGCAGTTCGTTTTTGCGTGGAGCCTCGTCGATGTCGGGAGAGGCGATACGCGCCGGCTCAACGCCCAACCGCGCCAGCAGATCACGGCGGCGTGGGCTTGATGATGCGAGGACTAACTGCGGCATGACCCGCAAGTGCCGCTTATTTAAAGCGATACGTGATCCGGCCTTTGGTCAGATCATAAGGGGTGAGTTCGCACAACACTTCGTCACCGACGAGCACGCGAATACGGTTTTTGCGCATTTTTCCAGCGGTGTGGCCAAGCACTTCGTGGCCATTTTCCAATTCGACACGGAACATTGCGTTGGGCAGCAATTCACGAATGATGCCGCGCATTTCCAGAAGTTCTTCTTTTGCCATTCGGCCCCTTGTAAGCTTGAATTTACGGTCTGCCAGCGCCCTTAGCGGCAATGCCTTGAAAAGGAAAGAGGCAGCTTATCGACCAACACGCGACGCGCTGCGACAAATTGCTACAAACTTTGACTTTCGTCTTGCCCGCGCCGCATTAGACAAGCAAATCAACGATATCCTGTAAAGAGCATCTTCTCCCCATGCGTATTCTCCCGATTACTGCGTTATTTTTTGCCTCAACGGCGGCGCCATCGTGGGCGCAAGATATCGCAGATGCGGCTGCTGGCGAGCGGCCGACCGATATTGTGGTTATTGCCGAACGTATCAAAGGTGCTGTCGATACCGATGTGCCGCCGGTCGAGGAACTAGGCGAAGCCGACATCGCAGCGGTGGGTGCATCATCAATCACTGATCTGGTAGCGGCGGTTTCACCGCAGACGGGCTCCGGGCGCGGGCGGGGTGGCGGTCAGCCGGTAATACTGCTCAACGGCCAGAGGATTTCGGGCTTTCGCGAACTGCGCGACCTACCGCCGGAAGCGGTCAGACAGGTGCAGATTTTCCCTGAGGAGGTGGCACTGCAATACGGCTTTCGCCCGGATCAGCGCGTCATCAACTTCATCCTGAAAGACAATTTCGCTTCGTTCAACGCCGAGGTCGAATATGCGCAGCCCGAACAGGGCGGGCAGAGCAATAAGGAGTTCGAGGCAACGCTGACCCGCATCGGCTCGGACACGCGCCTCAACATTGATATTGAGTATGAAACCGGCAGCAGCCTGACCGAGGCCGAGCGCGATATCATAACCAGCAGCGGATCGGTGCTGGCATTGGACGGCAATGTCACCGGATTAGGTTTGGGCGGCGAAATAGACCCGGCACTTAGCGCACTAGCTGGAAGCGTAGTGACGCAGGCCGGTATCCCGAACGG
>JANONL010000047.1:0-9490 GCA_031420815.1 Sphingomonadales bacterium
TATCAGGCGGCGAATGTATTGGTCGCGGCGGGCATCGTGCTGGCGAGCGGCGGCGATGTCGAAGAGGTGCTCGGCCATCTCGCGCGGTTGCAGCCGGTGCGCGGGCGGCTCGAACGCGCGGTCATTACCCGCAGCGGTGCACCTGTTTACGTCGATTATGCGCATACCCCCGACGGGTTGCGCGCCGCCATTGCGGCACTTCGTCCGCATACCAAGGGCAGGCTGATTACGGTGTTCGGCGCGGGCGGCAACCGTGACACCGGGAAGCGGCCCGAAATGGGCGCAATCGCCGTTGCCGATGCAGATGTCGCCATCGTCACCGACGACAATCCTCGCAGCGAAGACCGTGCATCGATCCGGAAAGACATTATGAAAGGCGCTGTCGGAGCACATAATATCGGCGACCGCCGCGATGCCATCGGGTTTGCCATCGGACAGGCGGAGCCCGATGATATCGTGTTGATTGCGGGCAAGGGACATGAGCAGGGGCAGGAAATCGCCGGACGGATGTTGCCGTTCGACGATGTCGAAGTCGCGCGAGAATGCGCGGCGTGACGGCGCTTTGGACCCACGAAGAACTGCTTGGTGCGGTAGGCGGTAAAGCCGAAGGGTCGTTTTCGGCGAACGGCATCGCATTCGACTCACGCGAAATCGGTCAGGGCGACCTGTTTTTTGCGATGAAGGGTGACGAAACAGACGGGCACCTGTTCATCGACAAGGCTTTTGCCAACGGTGCATCGGGGGCAATTGTAAGCGAGACGATTGCGCATCCCCACATATTGGTCGACGACACCATGGACGCACTGAGTGCCCTGGGCAGCGCATCGCGCGCGCGCATCGACGGCACAATAATCGGCGTTACCGGCTCGGCGGGCAAAACCGGTACAAAAGAGGCACTTTACGCTGCGCTCGACCGGTCGTCGCGCGGGCACGCGCACCGCTCGGTCAAAAGCTATAACAACCATGTCGGTGTGCCGTTGAGTTTGGCGCGGATGCCGCGTGGTACGCAATACGGTGTGTTCGAAATGGGTATGAACCATGTCGGAGAATTGCGCGAACTGACAAAGCTAGTGCGCCCGCATGTCGCAATTATCACGACTATCGCGCCTGCGCATATCGGCTTTTTCAAGGACGAGGCCGAGATAGCCGGCGCCAAAGCCGAAATTTTCGAAGGCCTGCTGCCGGGCGGAACCGCGATTATCCCGGCGGACAGTACACATTATCGACAATTGCGAACTGCGGCGGAAAAACATGCCGACAATATTGTCAGTTTCGGCTTTGCCGCCGACGCCGATGTCCGCGTCTTGGACTATGTCGCGTCACCGGATGGCGGATCGCTGATTACCGCCAAGCTTCCCAGCGGCGCATTATGTTACACTTTGTCGCAGTCCGGCAAGCACTGGATCGCCAATTCGCTCGCGGTTCTCGCAGCAGTTGAAGCAGCGGGCGGCGATTTGGCCGCCGCAGGCCTTGCTATGGCCGAACTCGGCGGCATGGCAGGGCGCGGCGCACGGCACCAGATCAAGGCGGGCAACGGCACTGCTTTGCTGATCGATGAAAGCTATAATGCCAACCCGGCATCGATGACGGCAACGATCGGCGAATTGGCTAACGCAGGGGACGTCAGGCGTGTCGTTGTGCTTGGCGCGATGAAAGAACTCGGCAGCAAAAGCGACGAGTATCATCTCGGTCTGGCAGCGCCGATGGCAGCGGCGAGGGTCGATTACGCGATTTTAGTCGGTGAAGAGATGCAAATTCTCGCCCAAAAGTTGAAAGCAGGGCTTGAGGGACCGGCGGAATTCGCGCATTGCGCGTCGGCTAAGGAGGCACTCGACCTCTTGAAGGACAATCTGCGCGAATCCGATACGATTTTGGTCAAGGGCTCCAATTCCATGGGGCTATCGGCAATAATCAATGCGCTAGTGGGTGAGGGTAGCTAATGCTGTATCTGTTGGCGGAATATTTGGGATTTCCCAGTGGATTTAACCTCATCCGCTATCTGAGTTTCCGTTCGGGTGCCGCCGTTGCCACCGCACTGGTCATCGGCTTGTTTATCGGCCCCCGCTTTATCGGGATGTTGCGTGTCCGTCAGGGCAAAGGCCAACCGATCCGCAGCGATGGACCGCAGTCGCATCTCGCCAAGGTCGGCACGCCGACAATGGGTGGGCTGATGATCCTCATTTCGGTTTCGGTTTCGATGCTGCTGTGGATGAATCTCACCAATGTTTACGTCTGGGCCTGTCTGTTGGTAATGGCCGGATTCGGCATTGTTGGCTTCATGGACGATTATGACAAGGTAAAGAAGCGCAGCCATCAGGGTGTTTCGGGCAAAGTGCGGCTGCTGTTCGAATTTGCCATTGCGGGCGTCGCGGTGTCGCTGATTGTCTGGCATTCGGGAGGAATGCTATATTTACCGTTCGTCAACGGACCGGTGGCCGATCTTGGCTGGTGGTATGTGCCGTTCGGCGCATTTGTGATTGTCGCGTTCGGCAATGCGGTCAACCTGACTGATGGTCTAGACGGGCTGGCAACGATGCCCGTGATTATCGCCTCGATCGCGTTCATGCTCATTGTTTATATGGTGGGCAACGCGAAATATGCCGAATATCTGGGCATTCCGTTTTACCTGGGCGCGGGCGATCTGGCGATGTTGTGCGGTGCCATCGTCGGAGCCGGGCTAGCGTTCCTGTGGTTCAACGCGCCGCCGGCCTCCGTTTTTATGGGCGATACCGGAAGTCTGGCACTGGGTGGCACGCTGGGCGCCATTGCGGTTGTGGCGCATCATGAATTTGTCTTGGCGATCGTCGGCGGATTGTTCGTCGTCGAGGCGCTGTCTGTCATCATCCAGGTATTCTGGTTCAAACGCACCGGCAGGCGGATTTTCCGCATGGCGCCGATCCATCACCACTTCGAACAGCTTGGCTGGTCCGAGCCAACCGTTGTTATCCGTTTCTGGATTGTCGCTTTCGTTCTGGCGCTTGCAGGGCTATCGACGCTCAAACTCAGATGATTACCAGCCCAATCTTCGCCAACCGCAAATTCGCCCTGTTGGGCCTGGCGCGGTCGGGCCTCGCTGCCGCGCGCTCGTTGCATGCGGGCGGTGCGGAATTGTTGGCGTGGGACAATAACGAAGCAGCGCGCGAACAAGTCACAGATATCGCGACGATAGCTGACCCGCTGGAGGCCGACCTGCACGGCTATGATGGCATTGTGGTTTCGCCGGGCGTGCCGATAAATACCCACCCGATTGCCGAAAAGGCAAGGGCGCAGGGCGTGCCATTGATCGGAGATATTGAGCTTTTCGCCATGGCGCGGGCCGATCTGCCACCGCACCGGGTAATCGGAATTACCGGCACCAACGGCAAATCTACCACGACTGCTCTGGTCCACCACTTGCTGAGAAGCGCGGCATTGCCGACAAGGATGGCGGGGAATATCGGTTTGCCAATATTGTCTCTGGCACCGCTTGCTGCGGGCGGTGTCTATGTGTTGGAACTCTCCAGCTACCAGCTCGATCTGACCTACAGTTTGGCCTGCGAGGCGGCAGCGCTGATCAATCTGTCACCCGACCATCTTAACCGATACAATGGCTACGAGGATTATATCGCGTCGAAAGCGCGGCTGTTCGACATGCAGACACCGAAGCAGCATTCGGTGTTTGGCGAGGGCGATGCCGATACCATGCGCATCTACCAAAACGTTTTGGCGAAGCGGGGCGCGAAGGTCGTGCATCTGGCAGAAACTGCAAATGTTCATGGACAGGCCGATTGGGCATCGCTGCAAGGCCCGCATAACCTGCAAAACGTCGCAGTCGCTGTCGCTTTGGTCGAGGCTTTGGGGATTAGGGAGGCGCAGTGGCGTCCAGCGCTCAATACCTTTAAAGGCCTTGCCCACCGTATGGAGGTTGTCGCCGAACGCAATGGCGTGCTGTTCGTCAATGACAGCAAGGCAACCAACCCGGCATCGACAGCACCTGCATTGGCTGCATATCCACGCGTCCACTGGATTGTCGGCGGGCTGGCGAAAGGTGAAGACCTGAACGAATGCGCGCCGAATTTTGGCCATGTGGTCAAGGCTTATACCATTGGCGAAGCGGGACCGTTGTTCAGCAAGCTGCTGTCGCCGCACATGCCGGTGGAGCGCTGCGAAATGATGGGCAGTGCGGTGCATTCGGCATTTTCACAGGCCGAATCCGGCGATGTCGTGTTGCTGTCGCCGGCCTGCGCATCGTTCGACCAGTTCAAGGATTTCGAAGCGCGCGGTGATGCGTTCAAAGCCATTGTTGAGGCCTTGGAAACCGGAATTGGGCCATGAACCAGAACGGTAACGAGGTGCCTTGGGTGCTGGCCGCGAAGACTGGCAAGATAGGCCTTGCCAACCGCTTGGGTCGCGGCGACCGTTCGCCACTCGGTGTGTGGTTTTGGGAGCTGGACAGGGTATTGCTGTCGCTAATGCTGGTGCTGATCGCCATCGGTTTGCTCGCGGTGGCTGCGGCGTCGCCTGCGGGCGCGCAGCGGCTGTCCAGTTCGCAAACGCAGTTGCCTGCACTATATTTCTTTTACCGACAGGTGATGTGGGTTGTCGTCGGCGTCCCGTTGATGCTGATCGTATCGATGTATCCGCGTGAACAGGCCCGGCGATTTGCAGTAGTGGGGTTTCTGATCGTTTTCGCACTGCTTGTGCTTGTGCCGTTTGCGGGCAAGGAAGTGAACGGCTCACAACGCTGGATAGGCGCCGGTATTGCCAGAGTGCAGCCGTCCGAGTTCCTGAAACCATTTTTCGCGGTGACAATGGCATGGGTGATCAGTTGGCGACTGAAAGACCCGACATTGCCGGTTCGGATCTTGAGCATGGCGGGTACCGGCATAATCTGCGTCTTCCTGATGGCGCAACCCGACCTTGGCCAGACGATATTGTTCGCCGGAACATGGTTTGCGTTGATGATGGTGTCGGGCGTTCCGGCGTCGCGGCTGTGGGGATTGGCCATCGGTGCGGCACTTCTGCTCATTCTGGCCTATAATTTCTACCCGGTGGCAACGCAGCGGATCGACGCGTGGATATTCGGCACAGAAGGGTTGACCCACGACAAGATGGCGCTTGCGACACTGACCGCGGGTGGATTAATCGGCGTCGGGCCGGGACTCGGTACGCGCAAATACTCGTTGCCTGAAGGGCATACCGACTATATTTTCTCGGTAATCGGCGAGGAATTCGGATTGCTTGCCTGTATGGCGATAGCGGTGTTGTTCTTCGCGATTCTTGTTCGTATCATAATCCGGTTGCTAGACGAAAAAGAACAGTTTGTCGTTTTGGCGGTGACCAGTCTGGCAACGCAATTCTGTGGACAGGCGATGATAAATATTGCGGTGAACCTCGGCATATTTCCGTCCAAGGGCATGACATTGCCCTTTGTAAGCTACGGCGGATCGTCTATTTTGGCGCTATCGATTACGTGTGGTCTCATCTTGGCACTGACCAAGCGCAACCCCTATCTTGACCGGTCGCTTTATATGGTGAAGGGACAGAGGCCATGAGCATTTCAAGGCATTATGTGCTGGCTGCTGGTGGCACCGGCGGTCATATAATTCCGGCCTTTGCGCTGGGTCAGGAATTGTTGAACCGGGGTCATCATGTGGCATTGGTGACAGACCAGCGCGGTACGAAAATTCCGGGCTGTCCCGACAAGATTGCAACGCATGTGCTGCCCGCTGGGCGGATCACCAAAGACCCGCGCAGCTGGCTCTCCGGGGTGCGGGCAATTTTGCGCGGGCGCACCATGGCGAAGCAGCTCTATGGCAGCTTCAACCCGAGCGTAGTCGTCGGTTTCGGCGGCTATCCGGCGTTTCCAGCGTTATTGGGGGCATTTGCGCTCGATATCCCGACCATCATTCATGAACAGAACGCGGTGCTGGGCCGGGTCAACCGTATGGCTGCGCGCAAGGTCAACGCGATCGCGACCGCTTATCCTGACATTCTGCGGCTGTCGGCGACCAACAAGGACAAGGTGCATTTGGTCGGCAACCCGGTGCGCGAAGAGGTGCTGGCCTTGCGCGATCAAGCTTATCCGCCGCTCGGCGAGGACGGAATTTTCCGGGTTTTGGTGACCGGTGGCAGCCAAGGCGCATCGATATTGTCGCAAGTGGTGCCTGACGGGCTGGCCCGCCTGCCGCTTAATCTGCGCCGCCGGTTGCAGGTCACGCAGCAATGTCGCGCCGAAGATATCGAGGCCGTGCGCAAGACCTACGCCGACCATCATATCCCCGCAGAGCTGGCGACTTATATGGCCGATCTCCCGGAGCGTCTTGGCTGGTCGCATCTTGTCATTGCGCGGGCGGGGGCGTCGACGATTGCCGAGCTGACATGCGCCGGCCGTCCGGCAATATTGGTGCCGCTGCCGAGCGCGACGGACAATCATCAGGCCTATAACGTGAAGGAAATGGTCGCTGCTGGCGGTGCGCGCGCGATTGCGCAAAGTGGCTTTGGACCCGTTGAATTGGCCAAGCAAATCCAGAAGATCGCGCTCGAGCCGGGGGCGATGGAAAATGCCGCCAAAGCGGCCAAAAGCTGTGGCCGCCCCGCCGCCGTTGCCGATCTTGCTGATCTGGTCGAGTCATTCGGCGCAGCGCCCTTGATGCACACCATCAAGCCAAAGACCGAGCATGCCGGCAGTTTTAACGGGTCACCCGCGATGGCAAGGGATGCGGCGCTGTGAGGGGTGTCCCGACCGATATCGGCACGGTGCATTTTGTCGGCATCGGCGGCATCGGCATGTCGGGCATTGCAGAGGTCATGCACAATCTGGGCTATACTGTGCAAGGCAGCGATATTGCGGACAGCTATGTCGTTGACGGTCTGCGCAAGCTTGGGATCAAGGTGATGATCGGGCATAGCGCCGACAATCTGGGCGATGCAGCTGTTGTGGTGACATCCACGGCGGTGAAGAAGGGCAACCCGGAACGCGACGCCGCGCTGGAACGGCGTATCCCGCTGGTGCGGCGCGCCGAAATGCTGGCGGAGCTGATGCGGCTCAAAAATACCGTGGCTGTCGCTGGCACCCATGGCAAAACAACGACGACCTCTCTGGTTGCTGCGATGTTGGATCATGGCGGTATCGACCCGACGGTTATCAACGGCGGCATCATTAACAGCTACGGCTCGAACGCGCGGCTTGGCGACAGCGACTGGATGATTGTCGAGGCTGACGAGAGCGATGGCAGTTTCCTGAGGCTTGACGGCACGATTGCGGTTGTCACCAATATTGACCCCGAGCATCTCGACCACTACGGCAACTTCGACGCGATTAAGGATGCGTTTGTCGAGTTCGTCGAAAATGTCCCCTTTTATGGCGCGGCTATCATGTGCCTCGACCACCCGGAGGTGCAGGCCATTCTGCCTAAGATCCGCGACCGGCGGATTATCACTTATGGTTTTTCAGCGCAGGCCGATGTGCGCGGAGAGAATGTGACGCCGTTTCCCGGCGGGAACCGCTTTGACGTTGTAGTGCGGTCGCGGGATGGTTCGCAGCGGACTATTGAGGGCATCGACTTGCCGATGCCGGGGCGGCATAATGTGCAGAATGCCCTGGCCGCGGTTGCGGTCGGGCTTGAGATGGGCATGGCCGACACTGAAGTGCAGCATGGTTTTGACAAATTTGCGGGCGTCAAACGGCGTTTCACCAAAGTGGGCGAGGTCGCCCTTAATCACGGTGGGGGCGTCACCATCATCGATGACTACGGCCATCACCCCGTCGAAATTCGCGCTGTTCTATCAGCAGCGCGCGAGGGTGCCGAGGGTCGGGTGATTGCGGTTGCGCAACCGCACCGCTTCACCCGGTTACGCGATCATATGGATGATTTTCAGCAAGCGTTTAACGATGCCGATATCGTATTCGTGTCGCCCGTCTATACGGCAGGCGAAGCGCCGATCGAGGGCGTTGATTCAGAGGCTTTGGTTGCCGGTATGAAGCGGCGCGGTCACCGGTCGGCGGCGCATGTCACAGACGCTGCAGACCTTGCCGGGAAGCTGGCTGAAATTGTACAGGATAAAGACATGATTGTTTGTCTGGGCGCAGGCGATATCACCAAATGGGCGGCGGGGCTTGCCGACGCGATCAAGGCGGCAAGGGGATGAGCGTCGCTACGTTGCCGAAAGTAGCTGGCAAACTGACCGCCCACGCGCCACTCGCGCCTTTGGTGTGGTTCAAATCCGGCGGGCAGGCCCAGTGGTTGTTCGAGCCTAAGGATGTCGATGACCTGACATCGTTTCTGCAGGAGATCGACCCAGAAGTGCCTGTCATGGCGTTGGGGCTGGGTTCCAACCTGATCGTGCGCGATGGCGGCGTTCCTGGCGTTGTTGTTCGGCTAGGTAAGGCATTTTCAGCGGTTAAACAGCTAGATAGCACGACGCTCGAATGTGGCGGGGGCGCAAGTGGCATTCTCGTTTCGTCCAAGGCACGAGATGCGGGTATCGGCGGACTCGAGTTTCTACGCTCGATCCCCGGAACGGTGGGCGGCTTCGTCCGAATGAACGGCGGTGCTTACAGTCGGGAAGTCAAGGACGTTTTCCTCAATTGTTTGGTTGCCCTTCGGTCTGGTCAACTCAAAATTTTGGGCCCCGAAGACCTGAATTTCATTTACCGTCACTCGGATTTGCCTGAACGCGCGATTGTGGTTTCCGCGACCATCCGTAGCTATATGGATACATCTGAAGCCATTCAGGCCGAAATGGACCGCATCAGTGCATCGCGCGAAGCATCGCAACCGCTTCGTTCGAAAACCGGCGGTTCCACCTTCAAAAATCCCGAGGGCGGCAAGGCGTGGCAGCTTGTCGACGAAGCCGGTTGTCGCGGCCTGCAAATTGGCGGCGCCCAGGTTTCTGAAAAGCACACCAACTTCCTTCTGAACCTTGGCGATGCCACGAGCGCTGATATCGAGGAGTTGGGCGAAGAAGTCCGCAGGCGGGTAAAGGCCAAATCGGGCGTCGAGCTCCAATGGGAAATACAGCGCGTGGGTACTCACAAATGAGCGATCAAGTGCATGTCGCCGTCCTGATGGGCGGTGGGTCCAAAGAGCGACCGGTTTCGTTGATGAGCGGTAACGGGGTTGCCGATGCGCTGGAAAAGGTCGGCTATAAAGTCACCTGCGTCGATATGGGCCGTAATGTCGCGCAAGTGCTTGCAGATATTCGCCCCGATGTCGTGTTCAACGCGCTTCACGGCGTACCCGGCGAGGACGGCACCGTGCAGGGTATGCTCGACCTAATGGGGATCAAATATACGCACAGCGGGATGGTGACGTCGGTGATTGCCATCGACAAAGAGCTGACCAAACAGTGTCTGGTGCCTGCCGGTATCCCGATGCCGAAGGGCACGATGATCGATAGCGAGAGCCTTTACTTAGGCGACCCGTTACCGCGCCCCTATGTGTTGAAGCCGATTAACGAGGGTAGCTCGGTCGGCGTTGCAATTGTCAAAGCCGACAGCAATTACGGC
>JANONL010000048.1:0-4058 GCA_031420815.1 Sphingomonadales bacterium
GCCCATTTGCATCAAAACACCGATAAACTCGGATAAATAATAACTTGGTCAGGAATGCGAGTTGTTGCCCGTTTGTTGTTTGAGCGGGCCACGCCGATGAATGCCGCGTCGCAGGATATCAGCGAATTGTGGCGGCACGGTCGCGCCGAAAGTTGGGCAGCTATGAAACGAATATTATTAGCGCTGGCATTACCGGCACTGGTCGCGGCAACACCGCCGTGGTCGGACAATCCGGCCTATTTCTTCAAGGTCACGGTGGTTGATCCGACCGGGCAGCCTGTGCCGGTCTATGTACCAACACTGAGCGGGGGATATGCTTTGCACAGCAACATTCCCAGCGGTGACAATGCCTGGCTCGACAATGCCGAATGTTACGACACCAAGCTCGCACAGCGGTTTAACCTGAACAAGACCGCGAAAAAACTGGCAATCAAAAGGCTGAAAAAGCCGGGCGTATATTGCAGCGCCTCGCTGCCCATACCTGGCCGGTTCAATACCAGCGGCCATCCCGTGTCCGACCATGTCAAAATTCCGGGAAAATTCGTCAAATTTTAATTGCCTGAGGATAAAATTATGAAAACGCTTGGCCTTACCGCTGCTTTCGCCTCGATCATCCCGATCGTTTTTGCTCTAATAACACCCGCGATGGCGGGTATCCCAAACCCCAGCCCCGTCGCCTATGCGAAGATTTGTAATAGCGGGCAGCAGGCAGGCTCGGGCACTTGTCCGGCAGCGCCCGTGCAAGGGACAGCTGCAAACCAATGGGGCTGCACGCGCGACAACTATTCTGGATTGTTATGGGAACTGAAAGCGCCAGCGGCCAGCAGTGCGCCTAACGGCATGTTGAAAACTTTCACCAATTATGACGACAAAAATCTGTTCCAAAACACCATCACCGTTAAACCAACACAAATCCAGATTGATGCAGCCACCAATACTATCGGATATGCAAAGGCCGTGAACACCGCCGGGTTATGCGGCAAAACAAACTGGCGGCGGCCAACCCGCACCGAGCTGCAAACGTTGGTAAAGGGAACTACTCCGGTAACAATCGACACAGCCTATTTTCCTAACACCATTGATTTGTTTTACTGGACCAGCACGCCGACAACAAATGCGCCGACAAAGGCGGACGCGATCAATTTTGCCAACGGCCAAACGATAAACTGGCAGCGAAACATGCCCCTTCATGGACATCTGCGTTTGGTTGCAGCCGCATCTACCTGCCAGACGCTAAGCGTTGACGAGACCCAGCCGTGGCAGGCAGCAGCGGCCATCAACTTGCCGGGTGCACCACAAAAGGTCCTGTCGGTAACTGGAAGTTACACCGTGGCGGTGGCCAATGGCAACCCGGCGCAAACATTGTCGATTAGCCCACCGCCGCCCAATCAGCCCAGAACCGGCCCGTTTAATGTGGCTTATCAGAACAAGCACATTTTTTCCGTCATGCTGATCCCTGGAGTCGATATCCTTCCGCCTGCACCGGGCTCGGGCTATCCAAATTATGTAACCGTCGGAAACTCGATACGCGCCAACTCCTATCTGCACCACGCGACATCGCTGGTTAGCCTTACCCCGCCAACACAGGCGGTCCACGGCAAGGTAACCGGCTCTGTGACCATCTGCGTCGGCTAATTGCGATGCCCGGTACTGAACACCTCCAGCCTCCGCAGCGAAGCGACCCGCACGGCGTTGAGGAAGAGGGTCAGGCCGCGCCATCCGAAATGAGCGCGGCCTGACACACCTTCAAGCGATAGGAAAATCGATATGCGACTCAGACTTTTTATAGCCGCCGTGACGCTGGGCGCAATCGCCACGCCCGCCATCGCCGGGGCATTCATCGGCGGCAATGTGAATACCGCCAGCGTGTCACCGCCGGGTTCGCCACTTCAGGTCCGCGCTCAACCAAAGGCCAGCGCATTGTCGCTTGGCTTTATTCTGGACGGCGACCCGATCAGCCTGACCGGCGCCTGCAAGCAATTCGGACCGGCGGGTCAACTGCTCAAAAACTTCAACATCAAAACGCTGACCGCAGCCAAGGCAAACGCCAAAATCCACGGACCACGCATCTGGTGCCACACATTGTTCGAGCCAACCCCGGGTAATCCGGTCGCCGGGTGGGTGAACGCGAAATTTGTCGACCTGAACTGACGGTATTTAATCTGACGGGGCACCCGCCGCGCCGGTGCGTCTGGCGTTCAATTAATAGGACATATCACCATGTTGCGAGCACTACCGACCGCCACCATCGTCACTGCGGCACTAATCGCCTTTGCCGTACCCGCGCTGGCTGCCGGTCCAAAACCGGCCCCGGCGCCCGGCATTACCTTGTCCTGCCCGTTGAAAGCCGGATTTGCGCGTAATGTCGATTTGTCGACCGGCATCGCCAACTGGCAAGTGAGCGGCATCACGTTCGATCCCGCAACCAGCAAGGCCGGCGTCGTCAATATGGCGTCCGCACCTCCATTTTGGGCAGGCGTCGCAATCCCCGGCGGCAAGTGGGTCCATCCATTCCCCAGCGCGTCCGCCGCTGGAGTCAACCCCGGCCAGCATGTCTTCTTCGTGAATTTCGACGTCAAGAAAAGCCGCAGCGAAATGCGCATCCTGATTAAAGGCAATGCCGTCGCCGATGAGGCATTCAGTGTGGAACTTCTGGAACCCGGCCCTGGCAATGCAAGCCAAGGTGGCCTGAACGCCAGCCCACCGGCACCCGGAATGCTGACGCCACAAGATATGTTTGAACTGGATTACGTCGTGGGCGAAGCAAGCGGCAGTAAAAATCCGCGGCCGGGCCGCTTCGCGCTGCGCATCATTGTCGAAAACGGTTCGGATTTCGGCGGGTCGATGGGCTTGCTTGCAAACATCCAGCTAACCCAGACATGCCTTGGCCGGGGGTCAAGAGAAATACCGAAAGCGGCACACTGATTTCCGGCGGACGGGATGTGGGCGGCGCGGAATAGCACATCCCCGAAACGGGAGAGCTAATCCTCGCGCAAAGCCAGCGCATTCCCTGCCACAGCCGCTCACCCAAAAAAAGTGCTTTCCTACAAATAACCAGATCGGTTATCTTGCATGAATGACCAAAAAAATCACGCCCCCATCGTCCGCAGTCATCTTCTCACCTGAGGACGATGTCATCCTCGGCCCAAGCCTCGAATTTACCCCCGTCCCGCGCGCCACCAAGCGCTGGAACGGCATCACCGACCTGAAGCAGCGCGTCTTCATCGACAATCTGGCGGCCAGCGGCTGCGTCAAGATGGCGTCGGACTCGGTCGGCACCAGCACAAGTGCGATGTACACATTGCGCAAAAGACCCGGCGCGGAAAGCTTTGCTGCGGCATGGGACAAGGCGGTGGAGGCAGGCGCGCGCATCGTGCTCGACCTCCTTATGCAACACGCTATTCACGGCACCCCGGAAACATTATTGAAGGACGGCGAAGTCATCCTCGAACGCCGCAAATACAATACCCGCGCGATGATGTGGATCGTGCAGCAACGCTTTCCAGAACAATATGGCGGCAGTTTGAATGTTACCGGCGCCGCCGCGAACAGCATGCCGCACAGCGTAAAAAGGCTGAAGGAGCAGTGGCGCACGGAATGGGAGACGGAATTCCACGCAGAGCAGGCCGAACAGAGCAGCAAAAGCGTCGCATCGTTCCGCGGCAAAGTCCGCGCTATCCGCAGCGGCTTCAAACGCAGCATCGCGCATGACCCCGCCAAGCGAGCCGCATGGGAATTGCTCACCGGCCCCGCCGACTGGAGCGATTTCGAAAAGCCCGCGCATTATGCCGGGCTTCCTCACGACTTCAACATGAACCGGCCGGACGTGATCGTCCCACTGGCAGAAGGGGTTGAGGGGGAGGAGGGTGAGTAATCACGGTGACGCTCGGCACTGTCACCGTAATCTAATTCACGGTAATTATGTGGCGGAGGCGGGCCATTAGTGCGTGATCGGGGACATGGTATTCCGTGTCCCCAACCTACGAAGCAATGTTGGCAAAGAGTTGATTTGCCAAGGAAAAGTTTTAGTTTAGTTTGGGGGTTAAGTAAAGTGTCAC
>JANONL010000049.1:0-4195 GCA_031420815.1 Sphingomonadales bacterium
CGAGATCGTGCCGTTTTTGGTAGAGGACATGCTGAAAGCCAATGGTGGCGTTTACAGCAAAGGGGATGACTGGAGCGTGCATGTCGTCGAGGACGGCCTGCTGATTACCGGTCAGAACCCTGCGTCATCGGAGAAAGCGGCAAAGATGTTGCTGGCTAAGCTACGCTGATTTTTCGCATTTCACCGTTAGATTTCCGGCCCAATCCTCAATCATAAACCCGGTCCGCTGTGGCTACCGCTTCCGATGACCTGAGCGCGGAAATGATCCGCATCAAGTGCGGCAGATCATGGACTTCCAGATCGACCTCAAAGGTATGGAATTCATGGTCGCGCGCGGTCATGCGCAGGTTGATGATATTGGCCTTGTGATAGCCGAATATCCCGGCAATCTCGCCAAGCGTTCCTGGCCGGTTATGAATAACCACGCGCAAGCGCGCCGATGCGCCTTCGCTGCCATGCCCCCAGCTCAGGTCAACCCAATCGGCATCCACGCCGCTTGCCAGCCGGTCACATTCGATGGTGTGAACCTCGACTGGTTGATCGGGCAAACGCAAGCCAACGATGCGGTCGCCGGGGATCGGGTGGCAGCAATCGCCCAAATGATAGCCGACGCCCGGCGTCAGCCCGCGGATCGAAATCGCACGTTCCTGATTGGGAAAATCGGTATCGGTCCCGTCCGCATCGAAGCCCGGAACCAGCGCCGCCATCAACGCGCGGTCAGTAATCTTGCCGCCGCCCACTGCATGCATCAGGTCGTCCTCGGTTTCGAGGTTCAGTCGCTTCATCGCGGCTGCTGCGGCCTTCTTGCCGATTTTGGTCGGCATCCGCTCGGCGATCTCGTCGTACAGTTTGCGACCGATCGCAATCAGCTCGCCGCGTTCGCGGTGCCGGACATGGCGCCGGATTGCGGCGCGCGCCTTGCCGGTGGTGACGAAATTGAGCCAGGTCGGCTCGGGCTCCTGCGCTTTTGACTTTAATATTTCGACCATGTCGCCGTTGTTTAGCTGGGTGCGTAGCGGCACATGGCGGCCATTAATCTTTGCACCCACGGTCTTGTCGCCCAAGTCGGTGTGGACCGCATAAGCGAAGTCGACCACGGTCGAACCCTTTGGCAACTGATGCAACGCACCTTTGGGCGTAAACGCGAAAATCCGGTCCTGATACATCGCCATCCGCGTGTTTTCGAGCAGGTCCTCAGCATCATGGCTGGTTTCGAGAATTTCGATGAGGTCGCGTATCCACCCCGCCTGTCCGTCGGGCGTATCGGACTGTTTGTACGCCCAGTGCGCGGCATAACCATATTCAGAAGAGCGGTGCATATCCTTGCTGCGGATCTGGACCTCGACCCGCATATTCTTGGCGAACATGATCGTGGTGTGGACCGACTTATAGCCGTTGCGATTGGGCGTCGAGATGAAGTCCTTGAACCGCCCCGGCACCATCTGCCAGCGACGGTGCAACACGCCGAGCGCGCGGTAGCAATCCTCCGGCGTTTCGGTAATCACCCGGAAGGCGTTGATATCGGTCAATTGTTCGAACGCGACGTGGCGCTCCTGCATTTTTTTCCAGATCGAATAGGGGTGCTTTTCGCGACCCGAAATCTGGATGGTCAACCCCGCCTGCTCCATCTCCCACGCCATTGTCTGGCTAATCTGGTCGATCTCGACATCGGCCTTGCGGCGAATATCCGCCAGCCGGTCAGTGATGGTTTTGTAAGCGTCAGGTTCCAGCTGCTCGAACGCCAGCAGCTGCATCTCGCGCATATACTCGTACATGCCGACCCGCTCGGCCAATGGCGCGTAAATATCCATCGTCTCTTTGGCGATCCGGCGGCGCTTGTCGGGGCTTTTGATGAAATGCAGCGTCCGCATATTGTGCAACCGGTCGGCGAGCTTGACCAGCAACACGCGGATATCGTCCGAAATCGCCAGCAGGAACTTGCGCAAATTTTCGGCGGCGCGCTCGTCTTCGGTTTGCGCCTCGATCTTCGACAGCTTGGTCACGCCATCAACCAGCCGCGCAACCTCCGGCCCGAAACGCGCCTCGACATCCTCGATACTGGTCAGTGTGTCCTCGACGGTGTCGTGGAGCAAAGCGGTGATGATGGTGTCCTCATCCATTTTGAGGTCGGTCATAAGGCCCGCAACCTCGACCGGATGGCTGAAATACGGGTCGCCGCTCGCCCGTTTCTGCGCGCCGTGCATCTGCACGGTATAGACATAGGCGCGGTTCAGCCGGTCCTCATCGACATCGGGGTGATAAGCCCGCACCCGCTCAACCAGTTCATATTGCCGCATCATCGTTTTACAGATGTGCGTTTATCGCTGCGATGCAACAGGAAAATGGATTTGGCTGGAGGATTGTGCGCACTGCGGGCAAGCATTCGCCAAAACCGCGTTGGCAACACCGTTGCCGATATGCTACTGCGCTAGCATGAAAAACGTCCAAATCACCTTGCCCGACGATCTTGCGCGCGATGCCGCTGCGGCGGGATTGCTTGAAACGGAGGCGTTGGAAACCTTGCTGCGCGATTGCCTGGAGCAGCGCGAGGCGGATGCAGCAGACCGCACCCTCGTCCGCAATGCGACCCGGTCCAGCCAGCACGCATTGGCGGCTATCTGGAACAATCCGGAAGACGACGTCTATAATGCCCTTTGACACGGGCGTGCCGACATTCGGCGATGTCATATTGGTCCCGTTCCCGTTCACCGACCAGACCGCAACCAAGAAACGTCCGGCAATAGTCATCAGTTCGAATGACTATAACGCCGCCCGGCCCGACATCATATTGATGGCCGTCACCAGCCAGTTGCGCGCATCGGCGGCATTTGGCGAAGTGTGGCTGGCAGATTGGGAGGCGGCGGGTTTGCTTAAGCCATCGGCAGCGAAGCCGGTGCTGACGACGCTTGAGAATTCGCTGGTGATCAAGCAGCTTGGTCGGCTGACCAATGGCGACATTGAAAAGCTGCGAAGCGCTTTGAAGCAGATTATCGATTTTGACTCAGAGGCTTAAGCCAATAAAGGGCATGTGACAAGGTGCCACACCGGGATACCGGCGAAAAATGACTAGCACTAACCATAGTATCCCGGAATTACAAAATATCTATATTTAAATAGTATTTCTCAGGCCAAAAGATCACGCATTTGGTTTTGTAATATATTTTGAACTTTTTGCTCTCGGTGAAGCATATCTGCTTCAAGCATCTCAATAACATCAACGTCAGTTAAAACAATTACAGCCCTTGTGCCGACTTAAATGCATCGATACTACGATTTAGTGCCCTATCCTTTTTTATAATATCCCTACAGAAAATTATACCAAATCGGCCTCTTCGTGGATCGAACCGAGCAATCAGTTGGTCAAACTCGGGATTGGATATGTCCTCACTGTAGTTTTTGCACTCAATCATTACTTCGCGACTAACAAAAAATGGATCAGTTCTTACCCGAGCAAAAAATCCTGAGGTTGCAGAGTTATCAAACGCAATATCAATTCGTTTTCGATCTGAATTGATTGGCCGTTCTAACACCGGATTGGTAAGAAAAGAATAAAAAAGGGCAATTATCCCCCTTGCATACGTAGAACAATTGGGGTATATAATGCCCTATGGAAACAAAAACACAGAACATCGCGCAGTTTTTCAAGCAATTTCCTACGGATGAAGCCTGCTTAAATCACCTGTTCAACGTTCGCTTTGGCCAAGGCCATGTATGCGCTTCGTGTGAGCGCCCGTCCAATTGGTATCGTATTAAAGCCGAGCGTGCTTATTCCTGCCAATGGTGTGGCCATCATCTGCACCCGACTGTTGGCACTCCATTTGCCCAGACGCGCACCCCGTTGCAGCTTTGGTTCTATGCAATCTATCTGTTCACCACGACGCGCAACGGTGTTGCCGCCAAGGAATTGCAGCGCCAGCTAGGCGTCACATACAAGACCGCTTGGCGCATGGCTGGCCTTATTCGTGAGCATATGGCCACTGTGGACGGTGACGGTGTTCTAGGCGGCGTGTGGCAATCGGTCCAGATCGACGAGACCTATGTCGGTGGCGTTCGTAAAGGCGGCAAGCGCGGTCGTGGTGCGGACGGCAAAACTGTTGTGCTCGGCATGATGGATGGTGACGAAGTGGTAACTAAGGTTGTTGCCAACGTGAACCCGCCTTGCGCCTTTGCCATTGACCGGGAGTAGCGGTGCAAT
>JANONL010000050.1:0-7600 GCA_031420815.1 Sphingomonadales bacterium
AACGCCAGCCGGTCGCCGCCGACAAACGCATTGGTGCGTGCAACATCGAACGAAAACGCGTTGCTCTTGAGCAGGCTTTGCCCGGTCACTGTCGCCGAGGCGTCGGCATAGGTCCAACCCTGCCGCCAACCTGCCGCCAACGACCAGTTGCTGCCGAGCGGCACTTCGCCACCGGCGTCGACAAACAGGCTTTGGGCGCCGTTCTGGCCAAAGCTTTCGGCCAAGCGCGCACCAAGCAGCGTCTCGCGCTCTTTCATCCAGCTTGCGCCAAGCGTCAGTTTTGCCGGGCCGATGTTGCGGTCGAACGAAACACCCAGCGATGAATACGGATAACGATGCGTGCCACTGCGCAGGAATTCGCTGCCAGCGCGCTCGTATAGTCGCGCATCGCCGACCTCCGCGCTGCCGGTAATACCCAATCCGCCAATCTGCCGCCGAAGCGCAAAAGACGTGTCGGGTTGGCGCTCAAACCCGTTTTCGAGCGCGGCATCGCTGGCGGTCAGGAAAGCGCTGCCGCGCTTGCCTTGTAGCGCGGCGACCTGGCCCGCTGCCGCCTGGCGGATACCCAGGCTGAAACGCAAGTCTTTCGATATTGCCGTGGTGATCCTGCCCGCGAGCACGCGCGCCTTGCGCTCTTGTGCGTCCGACAACGCCAACGGGGAGAGCGTCGCCGTGCCTGCACCGCTATCGCTTATCGAAAATGCCAGTTCCGTATTGCCGACCGCAGCAGCCACCGACCGGCCTTGGTTGATGAGCGCCGGAGTGAGCCTTAGCCGCGGCGTAGTGGCGGTCAGCCCGTGCGCCAGATCGATGTCATACGCCCGACCGTAACTGTCCAGAATCACGGCATTGACCGGCTGTGCTACCGTCCCGGCATCACCCATCGGCCCCGATGTCGTGCCGCCGTTCCCGGCAAGCGGCACCACCGTCGATGTTCCGGCAAGTGAAGTTGTTCCCGCTGGTGCAAACGCGCGGCCGATGTCCAATATCCCGCGCCCATAGACCGCATCAGTGCCAGCGTCGCCAGCATCACGTGCACTGGTGAGCAACAGGTTCACAATCTGCTGGCCCGTAAGGTTGGGGAACGCCTGCGCTAGTAACGCGGCAGCGCCGGCGATCTGGGGGGCGGAAAAGGATGTGCCGTTAAACACGCGGACGAAGGTCGTGCCGTTCTGTTCGAACCTTAGGATGGTGTCATTTTCATAGACGCAGCAAATGCTCGAACCGAGCGCGGACAGCACTGTCCCTTGCGAGTTCCCGGCTTTGTTGCTGAAATTAGAAATAACGCCTTGATCGTCGACCGATGTGGATATGATGACCAGCCCGTTGCCACTCGACACCAACGCCTGAGCAAAAGGACTGGGGTTCAACGGGTCGAACTTCGGAGCCGCGTCGTTGCCTTCGTTCCCTGCCGAAACCACGATCACGATCCCGGCCAGCGTCGCCCGGTTGATCGCATTGCGTAGCGTTGATGTTGCCCCGCCCGGACCTCCGAGCGAAATATTGATCACCCGCGCGCCATTATCGACCGCACGGTTGATACCGGCGGCAATCGCGCTGTCGAAGAACGAACAGCTGGCCTCGTCCTCGCCGGGACCGGGGGTGGTACAACTGCCAGGCGCATCGGCCCTTAACGCCAAGATGGTGGCGTTGAAGGCTATGCCGTGAACATCCCTGTCATCTTTGGCAGCGGCCAGCACTCGGCTGACTTCGGTTCCGTGCCCGTCTTCATCGCCCAGTGCGCGCCCGCCGGTGGTAACGTCGCCCGATTGCGGGTGGATGCGACCGGTAAATTCATGGCTGTTGGGGTCGATGCCAGAATCGATAACCCCTACAGTCACGCCCGATCCCGTGGCCCCTGCCTGATAAGCGGTAATCGCGTTGTGAAAGCCGGGCCCATCGGACCGGTTAAATTCTGCCGTCGCAAAATTGGTGTTTGGCGGTGGTGGAGGTGGGGGGGGAGGAGGTGGAGGTGCCGCGACAACTGGCGGTGGCGGAGCGGGTGGCGTAGAACCTACACCGCCGCCACTGCCGCCACATGCCGACAACGTCAGTGCAAAAATAACCGATGACCCGACGGCAAGCGTCCGGTCGATCTTGACGGGTTTCATAAAAGCGCGACCCTTCCCCATATCCATGACATTAATAGAACTTTACGCTTTCTCCAATCTTAACGGTACCGATCAATGTTGTGATTATGCAAATAGAGCGTTAGGCGGCGTTCATGTCTCATTCGCTTGCGCATATCGATACGTGGATATTCGATCTCGATAACACCCTATATCCGCCGGAATGCGCACTTTTCGATCTTATCGACGCGAAAATGCGAACCTACATTGCCGCTTTGTTGGGTATTCCGGATGCCGACGCGCACGTCGTTCAAAAGCGTTTTTTCCACGATCACGGCACCACGTTGGCCGGGCTTATGGCCAATCACGGCGTCGATCCGCATGATTTTCTCGATTTCGTGCACGATATCGATCTGAAACGCCTATCGACCGCACCTGCCCTGCGCGGTGCTATTTCCAGCCTGCCGGGGCGAAAAATCATTTTCACCAATGCCGATGAAAAATATGCCGGGCGTGTGCTGGAGGCGCTCGGGCTCGGTGGCTTGTTCACCGACATCGTCGATATCCACCACATGGCCTATATGCCCAAGCCGCAAATACCGGCTTATCGAGCGTTGCTCGACCGGACGGGTATTGAACCAACAAGGGCATTGTTCGTCGAAGACATGGCGCGCAATCTTGCGCCTGCGAAACATTTGGGCATAACGACAGTCTGGATCAACAATGGTTCCGAATATGGCTGTGCGGGTGCCGACGCTTCGTTTATTGACATCGAAATTCCCACTCTCGCAGGCTGGCTCACCAGCCAATCGACCATTGAAAGAGCAGCATGACCGAACGGCTTTCCACAACAATAGACGCCGCGTGGGATGTGCGCGACACGATCAGTAGCGCGACCGGCGGCGAAGTCCGGGATGCTGTGAACACGGCATTGGCTGGCCTCGATGACGGATCATTCCGCGTCGCTGAAAAGCGTGACGGCAAATGGCAGGTCAACCAGTGGCTCAAGAAAGCAGTGCTGATTTCGTTCCGACTAAACGACAATGTGGTGGTCGATGGCGGTGCTTCGGGTGCACCAGCATATGACAAGGTGCCGTCGAAATTTGCCGGTTGGGGCGAAAACCGCTTCCGCAATGCTGGCTTTCGCGTAGTGCCAGGTGCGGTAGCAAGGCATGGCAGCCATATTGCCAAGGGCGTTGTGCTGATGCCAAGCTTCGTCAATATCGGCGCACGGGTCGATGAAGGTTCGATGGTTGATACTTGGGCGACCGTCGGCAGCTGCGCGCAAATCGGCAAGAACGTTCACCTATCGGGCGGCGTTGGTATCGGCGGCGTACTCGAACCGCTACAGGCCGGGCCCGTCATCATCGAGGACAATTGCTTTATCGGCGCGCGTTCCGAAGTGGTTGAGGGCGTGATTATTGAGGAAGGCGCTGTGCTGTCGATGGGCGTGTTCATCTCCTCAACCAGCAAAATCATCGACCGCAATACTGGCGAGATTTTCGTTGGCCGCGTCCCCGCTTATTCGGTCGTCGTTCCGGGTTCGCTGCCCGGCAAGCTCTTGCCAGACGGCAGCCCCGGCCCGAGCCTGTCGTGCGCTGTGATTGTCAAGCGGGTCGACGCGCAGACTCGTGCAAAAACTGCGATTAACGAGCTACTCCGCGACTAACCGGAGTAATTTTTCGACTAACGCACTTGGGCTAACTTGCAAAAGGCGCTGCGTCGCTACATAACGTCGGGGCGGACCGGGCCCCTCTGGCGCTTCGCTTCTTCGGAAGGAAACGTGATGTCGGCCGCATCGGATGATTCCGGTGCATTGGTCAGGCAGTCTTTCTAACCCCCGAAACACGCCCTGCCGGCACCGGAACATCCGATTGGACTTAACACTGTTCAAGAGGATTATTGACATGACATTTTCATCATTTCGTTTGATGCAATTGCATCAAAAAATCGACGGGGAGTTGCACTCAGAACGGGCGCGGCGCTGGCCAGATCTGTTCCGCATCCAGAAATTGAAACGCCTGAAACTTGCGGTAAAGGATCGGCTTCAAGGCGGTGCCTCTGGCAAACGCCTGCGCTTCAAGCTCACCTGATCACTATTTCATTATCACCAAAGGCCAGCCCGAACATAACCGGGATGGCCCGATGGCGATTGCGCAACAGGGAATGTACACATGGACTTTCTAATGATGGACTGGCTAGGAACGCCGGTTTGGTTTTGGTTATCTTTTTTGGCGCTGGTCGCCGCGCTGACTGCGTTCGACCTTGGCATCTTGCACAAGGAAGATCGCGAAATGGGGATTGGTGAAAGCCTTAAACTCTCCGCATTCTACATCGGCATCGCGCTTCTGTTCGGCCTTTGGATCTGGTTTCAAAAAGGCCCCGATCTGGGGATGAAATATTATACCGGTTTCTTCATCGAAAAGGCATTGTCGATCGACAACGTGTTTGTGATCTCGCTGATCTTCACCTATTTCGCCATTCCCCGAAAATATCAGTATCGCGCGTTGTTGTGGGGCATTGTCGCCGTCATCATCTTACGCGGAATAATGATTGCAGCGGGTGCCGCGCTTGTTGAGGAATTTTATTGGGTTCTGTATATTTTCGCAGCCTTCCTGATCGCAACCGGTATTCGAATGTTGTGGGCGGCCGACCATGATCCGGATATTTCGAAGAATCCCGTGGTCAGATACATCTCGACCCACATTCGGGTGACCAAAGAATTGCACGCCGATAAATTCGTCGTCAAGGTGCATGACGAAAAGACCGGTAAGCTGGTCCGCGCGGCGACGCCTTTGTTTTTGGCGCTGGTCGTTATCAACTTGGCCGACTTGGTATTCGCAGTAGATAGCGTGCCAGCCATCTTTGCAATCACCACCGATACGTTCATCGTCTATACCTCGAACATCATGGCCATTCTAGGGTTGCGGGCGCTGTATTTCGCGCTGGCGGCGATGGTGCACCGTTTCCATTATCTAAAATATGCGTTAGCGCTTGTGCTAGTGTTTATCGGAACGAAGATCTTCGTATCGGACTTCATCATGGACGGCGATAAATTCCCTCCGGTGATGAGCTTAGCGGCGACCTTTGCCCTCATTCTGGGCGGGATATTTTTCTCGCTTTGGAAGACCCGTGGTCAGGCCGAACCAACTCATTCGGCGTGAACCATCCTACAACGACTAAATGGGAGAGATGAAATGAAGAAATATATTTGTGCAGCCGCTATTGCCGTAGTGATGGTCGCAGGCCCCGCTCAGGCGAAAGCACCCAAGTCAACGAAATGTATGGCGGTGTCGCAGACGCAAGTGGAATCGCTGTTCACCGACTTTAACAATGCGTGGGCGACCAAGAACCCCGACACAGTGACAAGCTTGTTTACCAGAGATGCGGTGTTACTCGCTACGGTATCGAACAGGCCGCGGACCGATCACGCTGCAATCCGCGATTATTTTGTTGGGTTTTTGAAGCCAAATCCAGTTGGGACAATCAATACGAGCACCATAAAAATGGGTTGTAACACAGCTGCCCGCGTCGGCACCTGGACTGTGACAGTCACCGACGCTGCGACTGGCGCGAAGACCGACATCAAGGCGCGTTATTCGTTCCTGTACCGGATGGAAGATGGCAGATGGAAGATTGACCATCTGCATTCATCGAAGATGCCTGAACCAACCAGCTAACGCCGGTTCTTCACGGTCGAATTAAAATCGGGCGGTTTGTTGGCAACCCAGGCCACGAACCGCCCGATTTCTTCATGCGCAAGCAGCGCCTCAGCGGTCGAATAGCGCTTTTCCAGATCGCTATTGGTGAAATTGGCATGGATGGTCTTATTGCAGATTGGATGCACAGGCTGTTGCTCGCGGCCGCCCCGGCTTTTGGGGACCGGGTGGTGCCACACGGTCTCTCCGCCCATCTCCCTGCCGCACAGCCAGCAATGCACGGCCGGTGCAGGCTCGACCGCCGCATCATTTTCCCATTCGCGGTTTTTGCGGGCCATTACGGACAGCTGTCGAAGCAGTGCCCGACGGGCGCGAATTCATCGACCATCGTAACATAGCGGACAAAGCCCTTGCCTGTTTTACGGTTAACCCAGAAACCGGCGCGTAAGGAGTATGCCTCGCCGACATGACCGATCCACTGACCGCCTTTGCCATCGTCCAGCCAGTGGATGCCAAGGCCGTACGCTTTGAAATAGCCGTCCTCGTCGGCGCCATTGCTGCCGTCGAAAGTCCAAACCGGCCCGATCATTTCGGCAAACGTCTTCGGCAGAAGCAGCGGCCTGCCATCATTCAGCAGAACTTGCCCTATTGTGGCCAGATCGCGCGCCGAAATGCGAAGCCCGCCCTGCGGACTGAACGCAGAGCCATTGCGTGCGAGGCGGTAGCTTTTGTCGATGTCGCAACTGCCGTCGTTTGCGGCAAGAACAGGACAGGGGTCTGCGCCGGTAAGCGCTACATCACGCGCGAGATCACCATTGGGGCGGAGCAAGGTAACCGCCTGCGCCCGTCGGCCGTCGCTACAACCGGCACCCCAGTTATAGCAGGCATCGAGCTTCAACGGTTCCAGCACCAGCCGCGCCATCAGGCGGTCGAAGCGTTCACCGGTTGCCCCCTCCAGTGCCGCCGCAATCAACGGCGAGTTGATATTGGCATATTGGAAATAGCTGGCGGGTGGGTGCGCCCCGTCCCAAGCCTTGGGATTTGCCAGTACATCCGAAAGGTCGCCGTCGAGCGGCACGATATAGTCGATGCCATCGGTCAGCCCGGCGCGGTGCGATAGCAATTGCCGCAAGGTAATCGGCATGTCGGGAAAGGCCGGGTTGCGCACCTTCCAACCGAGATATGAACCCACGTCGCGGTCGAGGTCGAGTTTTCCGGCCTCGACCAGCCGCATCGCCGCCAACGCCACCACCAGCTTGGAAATCGAAGCAACCCGCGCCGGATCATCGATGGTGACCAGACGTCCCGCTACCCCGGCATCGCCAGACACCAATACCGGCCCCAATGCACGCCGCGTAAAATCGACCCGGACAACGGCGGGGCGAATGACCTGTGCGGCAGCAGCAGGCGCGAAGTCTGGTTGGACCGGAGCGCAGCCCGTCATTGCCAGAGCCAACCCGGCAAACAGCGCGGTTCGCATCACTCGGTGCCTGTGCATGCCCCGGCATGCTTGCCCAGCGCAGTGCCTTTAAGCTTGACCTTGCCGATCATCGGCAACCGCAGGGCAACCTCTGTGCCGAAATTGAATGCGCTCTCGTCCATTGTTCCGGCCAGGTCCATATCGACCGATCCCATGCCCTCCATCCCGCAGCGCAGACGCATATTTACATTCTGGCCCGAGACATCGAACGTGCGATAGACGCATTTGTCCGCTCCCTCGCCGCCAAAAAAATCTGCGCCGGGTCGCTTGGCTTCTTCCTCCGAAAGGCACGAGACGCTCGACGCACCCTTTGCCATTTCGTCCATGATTTGCTGCCTTTCAGCCTTGCCGAGCGTCGGCACCGCTATTTCGGTGAAGGTGAATTTTGTTTC
>JANONL010000051.1:0-1596 GCA_031420815.1 Sphingomonadales bacterium
GAAAACCGTAAAGGGCGGTAAGCGCTTCGGTTTTGCCGCACTCGTCGTTGTTGGCGACGGTCAAGGCCGTGCAGGCTTTGGCAAAGGCAAGGCACGCGAAGTGCCCGAAGCCATTAACAAGGCAACTGCTGCTGCGAAAAAATCTATGGTCCGCGTTCCGTTGAAAGACGGCCGCACATTGCACCATGATGGCAATGGCCGCTTCGGTGCAGGCAAGGTGACGCTGCGTTCGGCACCCGCTGGTACCGGTATCATCGCCGGTGGTCCAATGCGTGCTGTGTTTGAATCGTTGGGTGTTGCCGACGTTGTGACTAAATCGGTCGGCTCGTCGAACCCTTACAACATGGTACGCGCTACGTTTGCGGCTTTGGTCGAACAGACCAGCCCGAAGTCGGTAGCGCAGCGTCGCGGTAAGAAAATCGCCGATCTTCTGGGTCGCGGTGGCAGCAAGACTGCTGAAGCCGACGCCGAAGCGATTGCGGAGTAATCGATCATGAGCAAAATTACATTGAAGCAGACCGGTTCGCCGTTGCGTCGCCCCGCCGACCAGCGCGCCACTTTGGTAGGGCTTGGCCTTAACAAGATGAACCGGGTTTCGGTACTGGACGACACCCCCGAAGTGCGCGGCATGATCCGCAAGGTTCGGCACATGGTTACTGTACAGGACTAAAATTAGCCTTCTCGCCTTTGGGCGAGAAAACATCAGCGCGTATTAAAGCGAAAGCGAGTGCAAGACATGAAACTGAACGAAATTAAAGATAACGAAGGCGCACGCCATCGCCGTATGCGCGTTGGCCGTGGTATCGGTTCGGGAAAAGGTAAAACCTCCGGTCGTGGCCAAAAGGGTCAGACTAGCCGTTCGGGTGTCTCGATCAACGGCTTTGAAGGTGGCCAGATGCCGCTTCACATGCGGATCCCGAAGCGTGGCTTCAACAATATTTTTGCCAAAGACCACGCCGAAGTAAATCTGGGAATGATCCAGAAATTCATCGACGCGAAGAAAATCGACATCAAAGCCGTTGTCGACCACGCCGCATTGAAGGCTGCTGGTCTCGCCCGTGGCGGCAAGGACGGCGTCCGTCTGCTGGCCAAGGGCGAACTGACGACAAAGATCAATCTGGTTGTGGCCGGTGCCTCGAAGGCTGCTGTCGAAGCCGTTGAAAATGCTGGTGGCAAGGTCGAAATCATCGTCAAGGTAGGTGCTGCCGAAAAGGCAGCGGCGAAAAAATCGTCGGTGAAAAACGCCGCCAAGAATGTCGCCAAGGACGGTGGGGCCAAGAAATAAGATAGACGAGGCGACTTCGCTCTTGTCATGCCAGCCCCGCTTTCCGATATAGGACGGCGGGGTTTGACATTTCTGGGGGCTTTTCGCCTTTTGTCAGGCAGAAATTTGGGGTTGGCCGGGCTGTCTGTCGCATATGATGCGGCGCGGCGCTGATCGGCAAGCAAGGAAAATACATTATGGCATCTCGGGCCGATCAACTGGCCTCGAACATCAATTTTTCGAAGTTCGGGCAAGCTACAGATCTTAAAAAGCGCATCTGGTTCACGATCGGCGCGCTGATCATTTTCCGGATGCTCAGCTTTGTACCGCTG
>JANONL010000052.1:0-2115 GCA_031420815.1 Sphingomonadales bacterium
CATGACGAAAGTCTGGCCAGAATTGAAGCGTGCAACACCGGGCCGCCCCATATCGATGGCGCGCTATGCGCCTGACTTGACCCACGTGATCAGCGCCGGCGCACGCTCTCCGCAAGGGAGCTTTGCGGTGCTATCGACCGCAAACGAACGTGACATAAGGCTGTATGTACGTGCCGAGCGTTTCAACATCGGCATGTTCTTTCTGGCGGTCTTGGTCATTGGCGTGCTGCTGTCGATCTTCCTCGCCCGAACAATTGTGCGGCCGCTGCGGCATTTGGCGCGCGCCGCAGTAAAAGTACGGCTTGGCCGCGCGCAGGAGGTGACCGTCCCACGCCTGCCATCGCGCCGCGACGAGATCGGCATGCTCGCCCGCGCGCTATCGGACATGAGTATCGCACTGCGACAGCGGATCGATGCCACCGAAGCTTTTGCCGCCGACGTCGCGCATGAAATCAAAAACCCGCTGGCGTCCTTGCGCTCGGCGCTGGACGGTGCGGACAGGGTGGAAGATCCCGCTCTGCGTGCACAACTGATGGATGTCGCCAAAGCCGACGTACACCGGATGGACCGGTTGATTAGCGATATTTCCGACGCCAGTCGGGTTGATTCACAACTGGCCAAGGCGAAATTCGAGCGCATCGACTTGGGCGACATGATCGAGCAATTGTTGCAGGCGCGCGAGTACCGTGGCGGCGACGACGGTGTCACCATCGCTTTCGCCCGGCCACGGCGAGGCGTTGCTACGGCTTTAGGTGAGGACGTCCGGCTGGAACGGATGCTCACCAATTTGATCGATAACGCAGTATCTTTTTCGCCGCCTGGCGGATTGGTCGAAATTGCGGCAACGCTGGCAGACGACGAAGTTATCATCCGTGTCAGCGACGAGGGCCCCGGCGTTCCGGAACAGGACCGGGAAGCGGTGTTCCGCCGCTTTCACAGCGAGCGGCCCTCGTCCGAGCATTTCGGAAAACATAGCGGCCTTGGTCTTGCGATCGCGCGGACCATTGTTGAGGGACATCATGGGCGGATATCGGTGCGCGACCGGGTTGATGGCAAACCCGGCGCGTGCTTCGAAATTGCTTTGCCTTCCGCCGAGGTTTCGACCACGTGAGCCGCGAACTGCTCCATGCGACAGCGGTCGCCATCAATGGTAATGGCGTGCTGTTATCCGGGCCGTCGGGTTCGGGGAAATCCGACCTTGCATTGCGCCTGATTGATCGCGGCGCGATTTTGATCAGCGACGATGGCGTTCTTGTCGATAGCGACGGCCCCCTTATTATGTTGCGGACCGCACCCAATATAGCAGGGATGATCGAAATGCGCGGGGTTGGCATAATCAAAATGTCGTTTGCAGACGGCGTGCCGTTGCGCCTGGCGGTTGCGCTCGACAGATCCGCCGAGCGTCTGCCACCGGAAGGGCTAACTACAAAGATTGCAGGCTGCGATGTTGCCTGCTTGGCACAGTCGGCTTTTGAAGTCAGCGCGGCGCTGAAAATCGAACAGGCTTTGAGAATTGCGTTGGAAAGCCAAGGCGCATGACCGTAAAAGCTGCCTCCGTCACGCAACCGATCCTGCTGGTTACCGGCCTGTCCGGTGCGGGCAAAACAACGGTACTAAAAACGCTTGAGGATATGGGCTGGGAAGCGGTCGATAACTTTCCTATTCGCCTTGCTGGGCCGTTACTCGATATCCCGGGTTCTGAAGGGCTGTCGGGGCCGACTGTGCCGTTGGCGCTAGGGTTCGATAGCCGGACACGCGGGTTCGATCCCGATGCGCTCATCAAACAGATCAAACATCTGCAAAAACGCCCTGACCTCAACATCATGACGTTGTTCTTGGACTGTGCCGGAACCGAAATCGAGCGACGCTATGCCGAAACGAGGCGGCGGCATCCGTTGGCGCAGGACCGCCCGGCAATCGACGGTATCGCGCAGGAACGAATGCTGATGGAGCCAATGCGACGCTGGGCAGAAACGGTCATCGATACAACGAAGCTGTCCGCCCACGAACTGCAGAACGAAATTCGCGAGCGTTTTACAAGCGAGGCTAGTCCTCACACTACCGTTTCGATCACAAGTTTCGGTTTTTCACGCGGTGTGCCGCACAACGCCGACC
>JANONL010000053.1:0-12014 GCA_031420815.1 Sphingomonadales bacterium
CTGGCGCGAATCCGCGATCGCTATGGCCGAAGGCGGCGTCACCCATTTTGTCGAATTCGGCGGCAAAGTGCTCTCCCCGATGGTAAAACGCAGCGCAGGCGAGGACGTGACCACGACCAGCCTCATCTCGATGGATGACATCGAAGCCTTGCTGAAAGAAATTTGATGATGGATAGCAATTTGAGTTTCGATATTGAGAAATTTCGGCTAGCTATTCTTGCAAATACTGGAAAAGGGAAAAAATTTTCTCGTAGGTCACTTTCTGAAGCCGTTGGTAGTCAGACTCTGGTCAGAGATTTGTTAGAAAGAAACAAAAATCCTACTGTAAACACGATCACTGGGATATCTAACGCCCTTGGGTTAGACCCCTCGCATTTCTTTACAAATACCGCAGGTGTTATCGAAAAACAGTTGGTCCTATCGGAGCGCGATGGGGGCATATTGACCATCACGCTCAATATGCCCGAAAAACGCAACCCTATTTCCGATGTCGGCGTGATCGACATGATCTGCGACGCCTTTATGGCCGCCGATGCGGACATGTCGGTGCGCTGTGTCATCCTGACGGGTGCTGGAACGGTGTTTTCTTCGGGCGGTGACCTGAAACAGATGCGCCCCGACAGCGGCGGCCTGCGGGCCGGATTGCCTGCCGAAACGCGGCGTAATTACAAATATGGTATCCAGCGTCTGCCGTTGATGTTTCAGGCGCTTGAAGTGCCGGTGGTTGCGGCGATTAACGGTCCTGCCATAGGTGCCGGGTTGGACCTTACGACAATGTGCGACGTCCGGATCGCTGCGTCTTCGGCCAAATTTGCCGAGAGTTTTGTACGGCTGGGGATCGTCCCGGGCGATGGCGGCGCATGGCTGTTGCCGCGCGTCATCGGCTTTTCCAAGGCGACCGAACTCGCACTGACCGGCCAAACCATCGACGCTGCGGAAGCGTTACGCATCGGCCTCGTCTCCGAAGTGGTCGAAGACGCCGACCTGATGGCAGCGGCGCGCAACGTCGCGGAGAAAATCGCCGCCAATCCGCCGCATGCAGTGCGGATGACGAAGCGGTTGCTGCGCGAAGGGCAGACGGCGGATCTCAGAAATATCCTCGAAATGTCCGCCGCGATGCAAAGCCTTGCACACGCCACCGCCGACAATGACGAAGCCATCACCGCGTTCCTTGAAAAACGCGCACCTGAATTTAAGGGAGAATGAGCATGTTCGATCTAACAGGTATGACCGCGTTGGTAACCGGCGCGTCGGGCGGGATTGGCAGCGCGATTTGTCACGCGCTCGCGGGTCAAGGCGCGCGGTTGGCAGTGTCCGGCTCCAATGTCGAGAAGCTGGAGGCGTTTCGCGCGTCTTTGGGCAGTGACCATGTCGCGGTGCCGTGCAATCTCGGCGACAAGGACAGCGTCGAGGCGTTGGTACCCGCCGCGCTCGAAAAGCTCGGACAGATCGACATTCTCGTCAACAATGCTGGCGTTACCCGTGATAATCTGACGATGCGGATGAAGGATGAGGAATGGGATGAGGTGATCCGCATCAACCTGGAGGCCGCATTCCGGCTGATGCGCGCGGTGTCGAAACCGATGATGAAAGCGCGGTTCGGGCGGATCATTACCATCACCAGCGTCGTCGGCACCACCGGCAACCCCGGCCAAGCCAATTATGCAGCATCCAAGGGTGGGCTAACCGCGATGACAAAGGCAATCGCGCAGGAAATCGCCAGCCGCAACGTCACCGTCAACTGCGTCGCCCCCGGTTTTATAGCGACGGCGATGACCGAAACCTTGCCCGACGCGCAAAAGGAAGCGCTCAACGCCCGCATCCCGATGGGCCGGATGGGTGAAGGCGGCGACATCGGGGCGGCGGTTGCCTACCTTGCTTCCAGGGAAGCAGGCTATATCACCGGCCAGACATTGCATGTTAATGGCGGTATGGCGATGCTCTAGGCGTCGAGCGGCAGGAGCGGACGATGAACAAACACACATCGGCATTGGCTGCAGGACTGTTCCTGATGCCGATGGCAGCAAACGCGGCGCCCATCGAACAAATCGAATGTGTCTATAACGCCGTGCCCGAAGCGGTGCGTATCAAGATCGACGAGGCGGCGGTGGAGGACAGCGGCATCTCGGCTTTCATCGAAAGGGCGAGCGAAACTGCTCTGGCAACCTGCATGGAAAGCCACAAATGGTCCGATGCCGACGCCGAAAACGCGACGCGATATTTCATGATGCGCTCGATCGCGGAAAGCTCGGAACGCACGCTGGCCTTGCCTTATGTCAAGATTGTCCAAGGTTATTTCGGTGATAATGCCGCTGAATTTGTCGCCCGCGACAATTTTCTGGAATCGGATCCGGACCGGATATCGACCGATTTGGAAAAGCGTGGCATTCCCGCAGGCGACGAAAAAACCCAGACACAGTCCGCGATGTATCTCTATTGGCTTGTCATTACCCAGCAGTTGCGGTCTGATTTCGTAACCGGCATATTGCGCGAATAGGCCATTTCACGCTTGCCCCTTGCCAGCCGCGTATCAGGGCATTAGGGCATTTCAGCAGATTCATCCTCCCAACAAACAAGGGGCAAATACATGAGCGATACCGCAGAACGGGTCAAAAAAATCGTTGTCGAACATCTTGGCGTCGAAGCCGACAAGGTAACTGAAGCTGCCAGCTTCATCGACGATCTCGGCGCTGACAGCCTCGACATTGTCGAACTGGTGATGGCGTTCGAAGAAGAATTCAACGTCGAAATCCCCGACGATGCGGCTGAAAAGATTGCCACCGTCAAGGATGCAATCGACTTCATCAACAGCAATAGCTGATGGGGCGGACGCGGCTTGGCTGCGTCTGAACAAACAGATATTAACGGCTTTCCGGTCTTGGCTGGAAAGCCGTTTGCTTTTTGGCGGTAGTTGTTTTTATTGGGCGCGAACAACACGGGTTTGGGAGAATGCAGGATGCGTAGGGTCGTGGTTACCGGATTGGGACTGGTTACGCCTTTGGGCTGCGATGTGGAAACCGCCTGGGCAAACCTAATAGCGGGCAAATCGGGCGCGTCGCGGATCACGCGTTTCGACACCAGCGACCAGAAATGCCACATCGCGTGCGAAGTAAAGCCAAAGGATCATCCTTGGGGGTTTGATCCCGATTTGCGCGTCGATCACAAAGTTCAACGCCAAGTCGATCCTTTCATTATTTACGGCATCGACGCCGCCGGACAGGCAATCGAGGATGCGGGCCTTACCGATATGTCCGAGGCGGAACGGTATCGCGCCGGTTGTTCGATCGGTTCAGGCATCGGCGGATTGCCGGGCATTGAAAGCGAATCGCTGCTGCTTGCCGAAAAAGGTCCGAGCCGGGTTTCGCCACATTTCGTCCACGGCCGGCTGATCAACCTGATCTCGGGTCAGGTCAGCATCAAATATGGCCTGATGGGGCCGAACCACGCGGTAGTAACGGCTTGCTCAACCGGCGCGCATTCGATTGGCGACGCAGCGCGGATGATCGCGCTTGACGACGCCGATGTCATGCTCGCTGGCGGCGCCGAAGCAACGATTTGCCCGATCGGCATTGCCGGATTTGCGCAGGCGCGCGCGCTTTGTACTGCGTTCAATGACGAGCCGGAAAAAGCATCGCGCCCCTATGACAAGGACCGCGACGGTTTTGTCATGGGCGAAGGCGCAGGCGTAGTCGTGCTAGAGGAATATGAACACGCCAAGGCGCGCGGCGCGAAAATCTATGCCGAGGTCGTCGGTTATGGCCTGTCGGGGGACGCACATCATGTGACCGCCCCACATCCCGAAGGCAGCGGCGCATATCGATCAATGGAAATGGCGCTGAAGCGCGCGGGCATGGCCCCTGGCGATATCGACTATATTAACGCCCACGGCACATCGACAATGGCCGACACGATAGAACTGGGCGCGGTCAAGCGGCTGTTCGGCGATGCGATCAAGACCGTTTCGATGAGCTCGACCAAATCGGCAATCGGCCATTTGCTCGGTGGTGCTGGCGCGGTCGAGGCTATTTTCTGCATCCTCGCGATTCGCGACCAGATTGTCCCGCCGACGCTGAACCTCGACAATCCCGACGAAGGTACGCAGGGCGTCGACCTTGTCCCGCATGTCGCCAAAAAGCGCCGCGTCAAAGCGGTCCTCAACAACAGTTTTGGATTTGGCGGCACCAACGCCAGCCTCATCTTGAAAGCCGTCTAACCGGTGCGCAGTGTCGCCAAATGGGTGCTTATCGCGGCTGTTTTGCTGCTCGTTCTTGTTGGCGGTAATTTCATCTACGGCTGGACCGCACCGGGGCCATCGACGCGCGAAGTAACCGTGGTGATCAAGCCGGGATCAAGCATCGCGCTCGCGGCCGAAAATATGGAAAAGGGCAAGGTGATCAAATCCGCCGACGCCTTCGTCAACCGCGCAAAGATTTTCGGTGCGACCAGCACGATCAAGGCGGGTGAGTTCCTGATCCCGGCGCGCGCATCTAACGCCGATATCCTCAACATCCTGACTGGCGGCAAGGCGGTGCAGCGGATGGTGACGGTGGTTGAAGGAATGCCGTCGATCATGGTTTACGAACGGCTGATGGCGAACAAAAAGCTGAAAGGTAGCATTCCGGTACCGGCCGAAGGTTCCGTTCTGCCCGACAGTTACAGCTTCGAACTGAACGAACCGCGCGCCGCTATTTTACGGCGGATGCAAGACGCAATGACAAAGGCGTTGGCCGATGCATGGCCGAAACGCAGCAAGGACACTGTCGTCAAAACCCCGCAAGAGGCGGTCACATTGGCCGCGATTGTCGAAAAGGAAACCGCCAAGCCGTCGGAAAGGCGGATGGTCGCCGGCGTCTATTCGAACCGCATCCGCAACGGCATGATGCTGCAAGCCGACCCGACGATTATCTACCCGATTACTAAAGGCAAACCGCTGGGCAGGCGTATCCGCCAGTCGGAAATCGCCGACGTCAACGATTACAACACTTACGCTATGGTCGGCCTGCCCAAAGGCCCGATAGCCAATCCTTCAAAAGCGTCGATTGAGGCGGTCCTGAATCCGGAAAAGACCCGAGCGCTGTTCTTCGTCGCCGACGGCACCGGCGGGCATGTGTTTGCCGATACGCTGCAACAGCACAACGCCAACGTCGAGAAATGGTATGCGATCCGGCGCGAGCGGGGCGAGATGTGAGGCGGTTTTCAACACTTCCCGTTCCGCGCTGAGCCTGTCGAAGGCTTGCTTTTTTCTTATGCTTCAAAAGGCGAAGTTAGTGCTTCGACAGGCTCAGCGCGAACGGTATGTGGGGTAGCTTTCCTAAATCCTTAAGGCTCGGCGATATTGAACGGCCCCGGCATTGGGTCAAGCGCGGTTTGCAAAGCTTCAATTGCCGCCCGGTCACCTTCGATTTTTAATCCCGCCGATTCCAACTGCGCCAACGGCATTTTCAGAAACAGCATCGCCAAGAATAATTGACGCGGAGCCGTAACCGTTGCGGCGGGGGCGGCATGGCCCGCGCCCATTTCACTAAACATCACCGCGTTGCCTACGGTCACTTTCGCCTTCTCCTGCCGGTCAGAGACAACGAAGTTTAACGCCAGTGCTTTGTCACCAATCACCTCCGGGTCCAACCGCGTCGCCACCGAGTCGAGCAACAAGCCGGTTGGTATCGCTGAGATCATGTCGATACTTTGCGTGGTGATGCTGGCCTTCACGCCCTCACGCAGATCGCGCGCAGCGGACAGGAACATATTACGCCAAATCGCCGATTCCGCCTGATAGCCTTGCTGTTCATAGCTATCCGCAAGCAACGACCGCCCTTGTACGTTTTTAGGATCGGCAAAGACCAGTTGGTTCAACAAATCTGACGACCAACGATAGTCGCCTACGTTCATCGCCTTTTTCGCTTCAGCAAGCACCTTCGTACCGCCACCCATCGCTTCGACAAACTTGGCTGCGCGGACTTCGGGCGGATGCGGGTTCAGATTGGCCGGAACCGCATCATACCAGCCAAGATAATATTGATATATCGCCTTCGAATTATGGCTGTACGTCCCGTAATAGCCTTTGTTGAACCACTGGTTGGCAATCGCAGGGGGTGCCTTCAGGCTCTCCGCAATCTCGGCCTGCGTCATCCCCTTGTTCATCATTCTGACCGTCTGGTCGTGGAGATAACGGTAGTTGTCACGTTGGCCCGACAGCCAGCCCGCGACCTCTGCTTGACCAAAACGCGGCCAGCAATGGCTCGACGCGATGGTATCGCTGCGCCCTGCATAAAGATTAACTGCCTCGTTCAGAAATCCTGCCCAGGCATGGGCATCGCGGACCTTGGCGCCGCGCGGCGTCAGGATGTTATGGAGCGAGCAGGTTGCGATCTCGGCGGCGAGAAAAGTCCGGGCGGCAGGCACGTACACGTTCATTTCCGCCGGAGCCTCAGTTTGCGGTACCATCTGGAATTCCAGTGTAACCCCGTCCACAACCCGCGTTTCGCCGGTCTTGCGAATATCGGTGGTCGGCGTAATCAGCGTGATATCGCCGCCCGAAATCCCCTTGCCGATGCCGCTGCCCATCTGGCCCCGCGGTCCGGGTGTCAGGTTGCCGCCAAACTGGTAATTTGCCCGCCGCCCCATCGCCGAACCGGCCATGACATTTTCGGAAGAAGTTTCGGCAATGAAATGTTCGGGCGCAATGATTGCGACCTTGCCTGCCCTCACTTGCGCTTCATCGACCACGCCACGCACCCCGCCGAAATGGTCGCCGTGGCTATGGCTGTAGATCACCGCGCGCACCGGTCGCGTGCCCAGCTTGTCGTTCACCAACCGCAACGCCGCTGCCGCCGTGTCGCGCGTGGTCAGCGGGTCGATGAGTATCCAGCCGGTCTTACCCTTGATGACGGTCATATTCGACACATCGAAACCGCGCACCTGCCACATATTTTCTGACAGCGCGAACAGCCCATGGCGTCGCAACAACCCCATGTGCCGCCACAGGCTGGGGTTGACCGTATCCGGGGACTTACCGTCCATCCATGCATAAGCGTCGAGGTTCCATACCGGCTTGCCATCCCTGGTCTTGATGACCGGGTCGGCCAGCGTGCCGACAAACCCGCGCGCGGCAAAATCGGCATCGCGGCCATCGTCGGCAGGAAGATCAGCAGCTTGGGCGTATTGTGTGGCAATGGTGGCGGCCGAAGCAGGCTTCGCCGCGTCATCCGGTTGTGCCACCACCGCCGTTGCACTTACCCCCGCCAAAACCGCCAAAAGCAAATGCCGCATATCGTCTCTCCTGCATATGTTCGTCAGGACAGATTATCCGCCGCATCATGTTCGTAAATCAACAATTTGGCATTTGGGTGTTGTGTACCGGTAAAACAAAGGCCCCGGATTTTATCCCGGGGCCGTGATCGGCGCCGACGCCGCGTTCAAAGACTTTTGAAGAAACTCAAACTCGGCGCGAAGAAATATTCGCCGCCCTTCATAGTCACAAACGGCCCATTATTCGCCGTGCCCGTCGCAACCTTATAAAAATCATGCGCTTCGGTTGCCTCTGCACCCCACCGGTCTTTGGGCCAGTGCTGGGGGATGCTTGGACCTTGGCCGATCACCGGATCGATGCCTATTGGCTGACCGGGCGCGGTTACCGGGAAACCGGGATTGTTGGCCCACAGGCCCTGAATC
This sequence comes from Sphingomonadales bacterium, assembly GCA_031420815.1. Lineage (GTDB taxonomy): Bacteria > Pseudomonadota > Alphaproteobacteria > Sphingomonadales > Sphingomonadaceae > Sphingorhabdus_B. The sequence goes on from JANONL010000053.1 coordinate 7,672, forward strand.
ACCTCGAACTGGTCAGGAATCGACGCCTGAAAGGACATGAATAATAGTCCAATGCCCCCGGTTGGCCGGTCTGCATTATCGGCTTCGTCCAATACCGTCCTGCCGTCGCTCGACAAATGCGTGTCGCCCCGCTCGCCATAAGTAATGCCACGCCGCGCCATTGTTGCGCTGCGCGTGTCGTCGGTGCGCGGATTGGTTTTGCGGACATGGCCGTGAAACGGGCAGCGTTCACCGCGCGGAGGGGAAATCGCGTTGGGCGGCTGATGCTCATAATTGAAATTGTTGAGAACCGGTGCACTCTGCGTTGCAACTGGCGAAATCGCGATCGGCGTGCCGTCTTCATAGCGCCCAACCACCAAAGCACCTGCGGCCTCACCAAGATTAAGCTTCGTTCCCAAAGCCGCTTCAGAGATTTTGAACTTTTTTACATTTTGTTCGAGTTTGCGGAACACGAAATAACTGCCGCACGCGGTTTCTTCTGCGACTCCGGGATCGTCGACCACAACTTGCGCGGGACCGAATGCAGGACTCCAATTGTCAACTCCGTCCATCTCCATAGCTTCATGCTGGATGTCTTCGATTAGCATCAATGGCTGGCTGCGGCCATCGACATAGCCGAAATTTTCAAGGCCTTCGCCTGCATCGTTAAACAAGGCCGATCCAATTTCATTGTGATAGGTACCGCCGGTAATCAGCCCCGCCGCAGTGATCCGCGCCATCAGTCTCGTGATTTCCGACTGCAGCTTGCCGCCACTGGTTTCGCCGATCAGGACCATCGCGTGATATTGCTGCTGGTATGCGGTTTCCCACTGATTGGGTGCAGGGTCGTGCAGCTGGATGAAAGGCCGTTCGGGAACTCGGTTTTTCATGCTCGCTTGAAACGCCAGATCCTTAGGCTGCTTGTTCTGCGCTATTCCGAGATAATCATAACCCGCCTTACTGAGATGCACGGCGTAAAAGGCAGGGGTGACCAGCACTTCCTTTACCGCTTTCGCGGCCTTGAACGCGGCAGCATCCGACAGCTGGCTCTTCGCCGACCGGACCATATTCCCGGTTACGAGCCCTTTTAAAAAAGCCTTTGCCTGAGCGGCTTTTCCAGCGGGGAAACGGCAAAAGATGTTTGCGGTATTGTGGCGACCATGACCTTTAAGGATATTTCCCTGCAAATCATGCAAGAAAGCCTGAATTTCGCCATTGGCGTGCTTGAAAGATATTGGTTGAGTGAGTTCGTCGAGCAAGGGCATAATATTCTCCAAAGCATTGGATGGTGGAAATTATGCGACCGTTGCCCCCTTTATTTTATTGATAATTCATACAGCATTTACGGCTTCCTCTCGCTACCGATTATTCCACAAAATATCGGTACAGCGTAATTTAAGAACATTTCGTCAAATGAATATAAAATACACCATGTTTGGGTGCCCGATTTGTCGTGTTATCAAAACTTTGCCTTGGCGGTGACTAGTTGGGACAGCCACTAGCATGTCTCCTTCAGCTAAATGTGATTCTCGACTTCGCTCACTCAATAGCCCATCAAGCTCAGCACTTCCTTACGGCTGCGCTGGTCGTCGAGAAAACAGCCATGCAGTTTTGACGTCACCATGCCGACCCCCGGCGTGCGCACGCCACGCCCAGTCATGCAGCCATGTTGCGCATCGATGACCACGGCGACGCCGTGAGGTTTCAGATTGTCCCAAATGCATAGCGCCACTTGCGCCGTTAGCCGTTCCTGCACCTGCAATCGCCGCGCATAGCCTTGTAACACGCGCGCCAGTTTTGATATACCGACAACGCGGTCCTTGGGCATATAAGCAATCGATGCGGTGCCGGTGATCGGTGCCATATGATGCTCGCAGTGCGACTGGAAGGGGATGCCCTTTAACAAAACCAGTTCGTCATAGCCGCCGACCTCCTCGAAGGTGCGCGACAGATGCATACCGGGGTCTTCGCCGTAGCCTTCGCAATATTCCTTCCACGCCCGCCCTACGCGTTGTGGCGTATCGAGCAGCCCCTCGCGCTCGGGATCTTCACCAGCCCACAGCAGCAATGTGCGAATTGCGTCCTGCACATCGTCGGGAACGTGGATTTTGGAATTGCTGCCATTCGACATGAGATCATACTTTCTTTGTGGCCGTAAATTGCGCCGGTTTACGGTCCTTATCGACCGATATTGTCTTACTTTCAACCGGGTATTTGCCACCGAACACGGTTCGACCACATGCCTCGTATGGCTTTGCCCGTCACGTCACGCGCCGGGGTAAACTGCGCGTTCCTTTTCAGCGCGGAGCAGGCCGCGCGGTCGAGGTCGCCATGACCGCTGCTGCCGGTGATCGTACAACTGGTGACGCCGCCCGACGCATCGACCTCCAGCCGGAACGCAGTTGTCCCTTCGCGTTCTTCTCGCAGCGCTCTTACGGGATATTCGTTAGTGCCGATCCAACTTCCCGGATTGCGCACGGGAACCGGCTTGGGCTGTGCCACCGCTGCGTTCTCGGCCACAGGGTCCGGCGGTATTTCGCGGACCGTTCCGGGCGCATAATCGGGCGCGGTATCAATTGGTTGGTTGTCGCTGCTGCTGAAAAACGTGGAACACATAGAGGGAGCGATGAACATCAGAAAGAAGCCGATGAATATCAGATTGCGGACATTTTTAACGCTGACCCAATTTTCGAGCTTGGGGCCGCCAACCGATGTCAGCAAATCGGCCAGAACGTCGGGTTCGGCACCCAGTTCCACATCGGATTTATAGCCCTCGCCCGGCTGATACCCCTCCGCCGCCGAGTCCGCGTTTTTCTGGGCGATTGTCGATGGCACACCGGCGGTGCTCACGGCAATTGCGCGTTCGGGTGGAGGCGCTTGCTGCTCCGTCACAGTCTGGGTCGGCATCGCCGCCGACCGGCAATCTGCGCACGTCCGTGGTGTATTGGCCTTGGCCGCAACGTTCAGTGCCGACCGCCGCATCAGGTCGTCGGCACGGTCGTCTCGCGCATCAAAGGCCGCAGGCATTGCCGCACCGCACCGCGAACATCTCGCCTTGTTGCCCCCGAACAATCCCAAGCGCTTAGCCGATGGCTTGCCCGGTCTTCGCCCAATCGGCGAGGAAGCCTTCGATGCCCTTGTCGGTCAGGACATGCTTGAACAGCCCCTTGATAACCGCAGGCGGCGCAGTCATCACGTCCGCACCGATCCGCGCTGCTTCGAGCACATGGATACCGTGACGGACGCTGGCAACCAGGATTTCGGTGTCGAAGGCATAATTGTCGTAAATCAGGCGGATGTCTTCGATCAGACTCATACCATCGAAGCCGTTATCATCGTGACGGCCGACGAATGGCGAGATGAAGCTGGCACCGGCCTTGGCGGCCAGCAATGCCTGGTTGGCCGAGAAGCACAAGGTCACGTTGACCATACTGCCTTCGCTGGTAAGCGCCTTGCAGGTCTTGAGGCCATCGATGGTCAGCGGCACCTTGATGCAGACGTTGTCGGCAATCTTGCGCAATATCTCGGCTTCTTTCATCATCGTTGCATGATCGAGCGCGACGACCTCCGCCGATACCGGCCCGTCGACCAACGCGCAAATCTCTTTGGTCACCTCGATAAAGTCGCGGCCAGACTTCGCAATCAGCGACGGGTTCGTGGTAACCCCGTCAAGCAACCCGGTCGCGGCCAGTTCAGCAATGTCAGCAATCTCGGCGGTATCAACAAAGAATTTCATGGGTATCGGGCTTTCGGTGAGCGTTGAATCGGTATGCTTGTCTATTGGCAAAACTGCGGCTTAAAGGACAGGACTTAATCACACCGAGGAGAAGGCGATGACCCAGACATTCAACCCAGAGCTATTGGCGGGTAAAACCGCGTTCGTCGCGGGCGCGTCATCGGGCATCAACCTCCGCATCGCACAGCGCTTCGCCGCAGCCGGTGCGAAGGTGATGATGATCAGCCGCAGCGAAGACAAGATCGCGGCGGCCGCAAGAACCATTACCGAAGCGGGCGGCGACGCCATTGGTATGGCCTGCGACGTGCGCGATTATGGCAAAGTCGCCGAAGCCCTAGCCCATTGCCGCGACAGCTATGGTGAAATCGACATCGTGCTGTCAGGTGCAGCAGGCAATTTCCTGTCGCCCGCTTTGGGGATGAGCGCCAACGCTTTCAAAACGGTGGTCGACATCGACCTGCTCGGCACCTTCCATGTCCTACATGCTAGTTACCAGCACTTACGCAAACCCGGTGCATCGCTGATTTCGATTACGGCGGGCCAAGCGGTCAAACCGATGATGTACCAAATCCACGCCTGCGCCGCCAAAGCGGGAGTCAACCAGATCACCAGATGCCTTGCGCTCGAA
>JANONL010000054.1:0-6342 GCA_031420815.1 Sphingomonadales bacterium
ACGCAAACGATCGGGGATCATATCGATTCGTGTGTTGACCTCATCGACCGACACATCGCCCAGATATTCCAGACCGACGTTGATGATACCGCCTGCGTTTATTACATAATCGGGCGCATAGAGGATGCCGCGGTCATGCAGCCTTTGTGCGTCGGCAGGGGTTGCCATCTGGTTGTTGGCACCGCCCGCGACGACCGCCACATCGAACGCTGATATGGTGCTAGCGGTCAGGATGGCACCCAACGCGTTCGGGCTGAAAATGTCGGCCTTCACAGCCATGATTTCGTTCAACGCGACCGCCGTGCCGCCTGTTTCCAAGGCCATCGCCGCAAGCTTTTCCTGATCGGGATCCGCCAAAGTCAGCTTGGCCCCGTCCGCCGCCAACAGTCTGGCCACACCGCCACCGACACTGCCGACACCCTGTACGGCAACGTGAACGCCTGCCATGCTATCGACGCCTAGCCGGTGCTTGGCCGCTGCCATGATGCCCAGATAAACACCGCGCGCGGTAAACGGGCCGGGGTTGCCACCAGCAGCGCTGCCATCGATGACAGGCAGTCCCGATACATGCCGGGTTTCGCTAGAGATCGTGACCATATCGGCGTCGCTCATGCCGACATCTTCTGCGGTCACGTAACGCCCGCCGAGCGATTCGATAGCGCGTCCGAAAGCGGCCAGCATTTCCGGAGTTTTTGTGCGGTTGGCATCGGCCAACACAACGCCTTTGCCCCCGCCCAAAGGCAGCCCGGCCATCGCGTTTTTATAGGTCATGCCGCGTGATAGCCGCAGCGCATCGGTGATCGCAGCCTGGCTGTCGGCATAATGCCAGAACCGGGTGCCGCCAGCAGCGGGGCCTAAATGCGTTGAGTGCAGTGCAATGACGGCGCGCAAGCCGCTGTCGCGGTCCTCAAAAACGTGCACCGATTCATGCCCGTCATAATCCGGCAGATCCCAAATCGCTGGCATGTTCGTTTCCCTCACCTTTACCCAATATGCAGAATCATATTACGGGATAGCGTAATAATATTTCAAAGGCATTTTGTCAGCCCCGAAATTGCAATATGTGTTCAGGAAGGAAATGGGGCGACCGAGGGGTCTTGAACCCCCGACCTCTGGTACCACAAACCAGCGCTCTAACCAACTGAGCTACGATCGCCATAAGCGCCACTAAGGCAGACGCAATCCTTAAAGTGAGAAGGCGCCGGACGTCAACCCGGCACCGTTATCACGTTATTTATTCAGGCCCGTTACTTCTTCAGGCTGAGACCGCCGAAACGCTTGTTGAACTGGGCAACTCGGCCGCCAGTGTCCAGCATGCCGCCACGACCGCCGGTCCACGCAGGGTGCGAGGACGGATCGATTTCGAGCGTCAGCGTATCGCCTTCCTTGCCCCATGTCGAACGGGTCTCAAAGGTCGATCCATCGGTCATCTGCACCTTGATCATGTGATAATCGGGGTGAATTTCGGATTTCATATGTCTATTCCTTGTTATGAAGCTGGTTTCCGACCAGCCTCTTGGAAATTCGGAAGCGCCGCCATTAGCGGGCAAGGCGCGGTAACGCAAGCCCCGTCTAAACCGGCCTAGTCCTTCGGCGGATCGGCGATCATCGCCATGAATTCTGCCTCTGCGGCAACTTGATCCCCCATCAGCGCACGTCCGGAGAACTTGCATACGCGCGGGCGTTTCTGGACGAACTTGACCTCAAGATGCAGCAGACAGCCCGGTTCTACCGGCGCGCGGAACTTCGCATTGTCGATCGCCATGAAATAAACGAGCTTGCCCGAGCCGGCGAGTCCAAAGCTTTCCATCGCCAGTACGCCCGCAGCCTGCGCCAATGCTTCGACAATCATGACGCCTGGCATGATCGGCCTTCCGGGGAAATGCCCTTGGAAAAAACCTTCGTTCATCGTCACCGCTTTGACCGCGCGAATCCGCTCGTCAATGACAAGCTCTTCGACGCGGTCAACCAGCAGCATCGGGTAACGGTGCGGCAACACCGACATGACCCGGCGCACGTCATAATTGGCGAAGTCCGCCGCCATCGTGCTTAACGGCTGTCGGGCTGCGGAGCCGGGGCAACAGGTGCCGGTTGGCCGGGTTGCGGCTGGGCGGCTTGTGCCTGCGCCCGCGCTGCATTTTCGAACAGCTGCTGAATTTGCTGATACAATTGCGCGCCCTGACGCGAAGGACGCCAGTTGGCAGGCGGCGTGATCGCAACCGTCGGCACCGACTTATCCAGTTCGGCGGTAATCAGCGAAGTTACGTCAACCGAATCGGGTGCCCAGACAAATGCTTCTGGTGACAGAATGACGTTGATCTTTTTCGCAGTGATAACGGCCTGCTGTGCAGCTTCATATTTTAACGCGATCGACTCGACCGCAAAAAGCTGCGCCTTGACGATCGGATCCTGCAGCTGGTTGATTTCCTTCTGCTTTGTGTCGAGTTGCGTCAACAACGGATTTTTCGCCTTGATCGCAGCATCGAGTTCAGCCTGCGTCAGTTCTTTGTCCTTGTTGGTATCGAGCTGCACATTGATGGCGTTGATTTCCCCGCGCTTGGCCTGCATCGACTGCGCAGCGGCAGCATAAGTAGTGCCGATTTGCTGGTAGGCTTGGCCGAGAGCCTTTGTTCTTGCGATAGCAACCGATGCATCAGCGGTCGCAATGCCCGCAACCTGAGCACTGGCTGGCATCACAATGGCAGCAGCCGACAAAAGAGCGGCCGCAGCCGCGGTAAAACGGATTTTCATTAGAATTGGGTTCCTACGTTAAATGTAAATAGCTTGGTGTCGTCTCCGGGCTCCTTTAGCAGAGCCCGGGCTATATCGATCCTGAACGGACCAAAAGGCGAGTTCCAGTTGACGCCGAAACCAACCGAAAGGCGTGGCTTCCACGTATCGCCCAGAAATTCCTCCTGATACGGGTTGATGTTGCGCGTCGCAGTCGATGGGCAGGCATCGAAACGACCACTGCCCGCCGTAGTTTCGGTCGCAAACACGTTACCCGTTAGCGTGGTGCAAAGGTTCTTGAACCGGCCATCGGCGTCGCGGAAATCAGTCAATGTCGTAAGCAATGGCGACGTCACGTTAAACACCGACCCGATATCGACAAATACCGATGGACGCAGGCCCAACTCTTTTGCGCCGGTACCCAGCGGAATCTGCAATTCGGCGCGTGTCAGATAATATGCGCGCCCACCGATCGCATCATCGGTAACGCCGCCCGAGTTGCGGGCAGCTGTTCGGTTGACAATGGGGTTCAATGGATTGGTCAGGTTGATATCGTTAAACCGGGTCACGCGCGGGCCGATGCCACGGATGTCAAAACCGCGCATTTGCGGTTCACCCAGATAGAAACGGTCGGTCAGGCGGATATCGTCAATCCCGGCCGCAGCTGACCCACGATTTTCAAGCGGATGAATATAGCCGCCCTCTGCCGCGATCGAGAAAATAAAGTTACTGCGCCCGATCCGCCAGAATTTATCGGCGTTCAAACGGGTCTTGATATATTTGACACTACCGCCCAGCCCGGCAAAATCCTGACTGATACCGATGCTTTGGCCACGCGTCGGGCGTACCCGGTTATCGCGGTCATCATAGAGCAATGTGTAGCCGAGCGACGAAGTCAATCGGCTGCCAAGCGCATCGCAGAGGAAACGACCAGCGATCGTCGGGTCGCATTCGGTGTCGCCGTCGCCATCGGTGTCGGTAAAGAATGTCGCCCGGTCGAGCGTGATGTCGTCCTGGCTCAGCCCGTACCGCGCCTGGAAGTAGATGTATTCGTTGATCGGAACCCCAGTGCGGATTTGCAAGCCGGTGGTCGCCTGCTTGTACGTCGTATTGCGCTGGTTATTGAAGAAGTTGAAGCTGTTCAAATCGCGGCGGAAAATATCGCCGGACAGCGCAATCGACCGGTCAAACAGATAAGGCTCGGTAAAGCCGATTTGCGCCGATTTAGAATAAGACGAGTAGGAAATATCGGTGCGCAGTTCCTGACCCTTGCCGCGGAAGTTGCGTTGTTTGATTGCGCCCTGGAAGATGAAATTTTCGATCGATGAGAACCCGGCCGAGAGCGACAACTCGCCGGTCGCCTTTTCCTCGACATTGGTGGTGAGAATGATGCGGTCGGGGGCGCTGCCTTGTGATTGCTCCACCTCCAGATCTTCTTGGAAATAGCCCAGAGACTTGATCCGGTCAGCGGTACGTTTAACCTGAATACTATTAAACGCATCGCCTTCGTTTAAGCGGAATTCGCGGCGAATAACTTTGTCCTGCGTCAATGTATTGCCGTTGATATTGATGCGCTCGACAAACACCCGCGGGCTTTCCGCAACTTTGAAGTCGATACTCATAGTCAGGGTGTCTTTGTCACGTTTAAAGTCCGGGCTGACATCGGCAAAGGCGTAACCGAACAATCCTGCGGTTTCGGACAGGCTTTCGACGGTGTCTTCAACCTGTTTTGCGTTGTACCAGTCGCCGGTTTTCATCGGCAGCGTCGTGGTCAGCTTTTCGGATGAGAAATCGCGGATTTGGCTATCGACTTTCACGTCGCCAAATTTGTACCGATCACCTTCTTCGACCACATAGGTGATGATGAAGTCCTGCTTGTCGGGCGTGAGTTCGGCAACCGCCGAGACAACGCGAAAATCGGCATAGCCTTGCGTCAGATAAAACTGGCGTAACTTCTGCTGGTCGAAGGCAAGACGGTCGGGATCGTAACTCGTGCCCGAGCTGAAGAAGCGGTAGAAACGCGCTTGCTTGGTAACCATTTCACCGCGCAGCTCGCCATCGGAAAACTTGTCGTTACCGATAATGTTGATCTGTTGGACCTTCGACTTCGGACCTTCGGTAATTTCGAACACGATATCGACGCGGTTCTGGTCGAGTTGCACCATTTTTGGTTCGACGGTCGCCGCAAAACGGCCCTGACGTTTATACAATTCGACGATACGCGCGACATCGGCGCGAACCTTGGAGCGCGAGAAAATCTGCCGCGGCGCAAGTTTGATTTCAGGTTCGATCTTGTCATTCTTCAGGCGTTTATTGCCTTCGAGAATGATCCGGTTAACCACCGGGTTTTCGCGGACCTCGATAACCACCGCGCCCGTATTGTTGCGGATGCTGACGTCGGCAAACAGTTCGGTTGCATACAGGTCTTTCAGCGCTTGGTCGGCGCTGACTTGCGTCCATGCCTGACCCGGACGAAGCTTGATGTAGGAGCGGACAGTGTCGGCCTCCAGACGCTGCGTCCCGACGACGGTGATCGACTGGATTTGCTCACCTTGCGCAACAGCAACGGTCGGCACCAGCACGGGTGGCGGCGAAACCGGGCTTTCCTGCGCCAGCACTGGCGTTGCCACAAGCAACGTGCCGGTCGCGGCCAAGGCGGTTGAGGCCATCAAATATATGCCAAAGGTCTTGCTATTCATTGTCATCCGATCTGATGTCCGGCCCCCACCGGTGATGCGGCCTGCTGGCCCTTGGAAATTTGTGACTGCGTCCCTGCCCGATGCTGCGCCCGCAATCAAGTGCACAATGGCTTGGTTAACGTCCGAAAAGTCCGAACGAGGCCAGATCGTTAAATGTTACCATCAGCATGAACCCCAACAACATTGCGAACCCGGCCCGGAACGCCCATTCTTGCACCTTTGGCGTAGCCGGACGACGCCGGATAGCCTCGATTGCATAGAGCAGCAGATGGCCACCATCGAGCATCGGAATTGGCAGCAGATTGATGAACCCCAAGTTAATCGAGATCATGGCGGCGAGCCACAGGAAGGCAGCAACGCCCAGGACAAAGTGTTCGCCGGAAACCTTGGCGATCTTGAGCGGTCCGCCCAGGTCTTTCACCGACCGTTTACCGACGATCATTTGGCCGAGGGTAACCACCGTCAGGCGGACGATGTTATAGGTCTCGCGCGTCGCGGCTACGGGGGCTTCCAGCACACCGACCGCCCGCACAACCGGGGGCGGGATCGGCAAGCCAAGCAGGCCCCGCCGGTATTCATTGCCAAAATTATCCTTCTCGACCAGTTCGCCGATCTTCGCTGGTTGGTCGATGACCGTACCATCGCGTTCGATTCGCAAGGCGACCTGTTCGTTTGGATAGATCGATACCTCGGTCGCGAGTTGCTGGAAGGTATCGAATTCCTTACCGTTAAGGCTGAGGATACGGTCGCCAGGTCTCAGTCCGATTTGCGCAGCCGTGCTGCCGGCCTGAACCGATGCCACCACCGGCGGGTTCACCGACTGGCCATAGGTCAGCAGGAAGCCGGAGAGTATCGCGATTGCCAAAACGAAGTTGACCGCAGGTCCGGCAAAGACGATCAGCGCGCGTTGCCA
>JANONL010000055.1:0-2032 GCA_031420815.1 Sphingomonadales bacterium
CGATGCGTTCGAACATGGTGGGGCCACTCGCCTGTTTATCGTGCCAGCAGCGTTGCAGATACTGATCAATCATCCGCGTTGCAGCAGCGTCGATTATAGTCGGCTTAAATATATCCTCTACGGCGCAGCCCCGATGCCGCTCGAACTGTTGCGGCAGTGCATTGCGATGTTCGGGGCGCAGTTTATTCAGGTCTACGGAATGACCGAAACCACTGGTACGATCGTCATGCTGCCGCCCGAAGATCATGATCCGGCGGGCAACAAAAGAATGCGGTCGGCGGGCAAGCCGCTGCCGGGTGTCGAACTGCGGATCGTGGACGGGGCGGGCAATGATTTGCCGCCAGAAGAAGTCGGCGAGCTGTGGACGCGGTCGTCGAACAACATGCTGCATTACTGGAATTTGCCCGATGCTACCAAATCTACGGTCGAGGCAGGCGGTTGGGTCAAAACCGGTGATGCCGGTTATTTGGACGAGGACGGTTACCTCTATATCCATGACCGGGTGAAGGACATGATCATTACCGGCGGCGAAAATGTCTATCCGGCTGAAGTCGAAAGCGCAATTTACGGTCATCCAGATATATTGGAAGTTGCGGTAATTGGCGTTCCCGACGACAAATGGGGTGAGGCGGTAAAGGCGGTTTGTGTTCCCAAGGAAGGCGCGACGGTTGACGCGGCCAGCGTCATATACTGGACGCGCGAACGGATCGCCGCTTTCAAGGTACCAAAGTCGGTCGATGTCATTGCCGCACTGCCACGCAACGCGTCGGGCAAAATATTGCGGAAAGATTTACGCGCGCCTTATTGGGAAGGGCGCGAGCGACAGGTCAATTAGTCTTCATCGCCCGACGCTGTGATAGGAAAATCCGGCTTTTTCGGCGTCGGCAGGCCGGTAAATGTTACGCAGGTCAATAAGCGCATTTCCCTTCATCGCCGCACGCAATTTGCGTAAATCGAGCGCACGATAAGCATCCCACTCGGTCAACAAAGCAACCGCATCTGCACCTTCTGCAGCGGCATAGGCATTCTCGGTCATGACAACATCGGGCAGTGATTTGGCCGCCTCTTCCATACCCTCGGGATCATGGGCATGAATGATGGCACCAGCATCGACCAGCGCCTGGACTATTGCGATCGACGGAGCATCGCGCATGTCGTCGGTATTGGGCTTGAACGTAAGGCCCAACAAAGCAACCTTTTTACCGCGCGCATCGCCACCCATCGCGTTGATGATTTTACGCCCCATGGCGCGCTTACGTAGGTCATTGGCTTGCACAACGGCTTCGACGATGCGCAAGGGCGTGTCATTGTCTTGTGCGGTTTTCAGCAGCGCCAGCGTGTCTTTTGGAAAACAGCTACCGCCATAGCCAGGCCCGGCATGCAGGAATTTGGAACCGATCCTGTTATCGAGACCAATGCCGCGCGAAACATCCTGAACATCTGCGCCGAGTTTTTCGCAAAGGTCAGCCATTTCGTTGATGAACGTAATTTTGGTCGCGAGAAATGCGTTTGCCGCATATTTGATTAGCTCGGATGAGCGTCGGCTGGTGAACAACATCGGCGATTCATTGAGGAACAGGGGGCGATAAACTGCGGTCATTACGTTTCGCGCCCATTCCACATCGCTACCCACGACAATCCGGTCAGGTCGTTTGAAATCGCCAATTGCGGCCCCTTCACGCAAAAATTCCGGGTTCGATACCACCGCAAATTCCAGGTTAGGGTTAGTCTCGGTGATAATGCGCTCGACCTCGTCCCCGGTGCCGACAGGGACGGTGGATTTTGTCACCACCACTGTTTTTGCGTTAATTTTAGTAGCGAGTTCTTCGGCTGCTGCATAAACGTAGCTAAGGTCAGCGTGACCGTCGCCGCGCCGTGAAGGGGTTCCGACAGCGATGAAGACCGCATCGCAGCCTTTGACCGAAGCGCCGAGGTCGGTCGAAAAGGTCAACCGACCCGCAGCAACATTGCTTTTGACCAACGCCTCGAGTCCGGGCTCGTAAATCGGCATGATATTCGCGCTCAGCCGATC
>JANONL010000056.1:0-5759 GCA_031420815.1 Sphingomonadales bacterium
GCTGGCAGACCCGATCCTGGGTGGCAAAATCCAGTTGCAAGCCAACAGTTTGTTGATCGGGCGGACGGCGGGGCAAGATACGCAGCGCGCGTTTGCATCGGCACGGTGGGACTTGCGGACGCTGACGGGGCTCGGCCAAGAGTTGAACTTTACGCTGCTCGGTCGCGGTGACATTTATCACAGCGATGAAAATGCCAGTACGGTTACCGCAATCTATCGCGGCAATAGCGGTTTTCAGGGCCGCGGCATCTTCGCTTCCGCCGCTGACGTCAAATGGCCATTCGTCGGCAAAGCGTTCGGCGGGACACAGATATTCACCCCGCGCATGCAACTGGTAGCGGCCCCCACCACTTCCAATTTGCGAGTGCCGAACGAAGATTCTCGCGCGGTGGAGTTGGAGGACAGCAATCTTTTCGCGCTCAACCGCTTCCCCGGCTATGACAGATTTGAAGACAATTACCGTGTCACTTACGGTTTTGATTGGGCTTTGCGAAAGCGTGACTTCACCGCCGATGTGACAGTCGGCCAAAGCTACCGTCTATCCAATCGCGCAACAATTTTTCCCGACGGCACCGGTCTGTCGGACAAGGTTTCGGACGTCGTCGGGCGGAGCGAGTTTCGTTTCAAGGATTTCGTCAAGCTGACTCACCGGTTTCGGTTGGACAAGGACAGTTTCGCCATCCGCCGCAACGAAATCGACGCCACCATCGGGTCGCGCGGCACCTATGTGCAGGCGGGCTATCTGAAGCTCAACCGCAACATCGGACCAACGGTAGAAGACCTTGCCGATCGTGAAGAAATCCGCCTCGCTGGTCGCGTGCGTGTGGCGCGCTATTGGTCGGTATTCGGTTCTACTATTATCGATCTGACCAACGCGGCAGAAGACCCGGCAGCACTTTCCGACGGCTTCGACCCGATCCGCCACCGGCTCGGCGTCGCCTATGACGACGACTGCCTATCGCTCAGCTTCACTTGGCGACGCGATTACCAACCGACCGGCGATGCGAAGGCAGGCAACAGCTTCCTGTTCCGGCTGGCATTTCGCAATTTGGGTGTGTAAGGTAAGAGCGTTACTCAGGGGACAAGATAGGGTGCTGCTCATCTGCGGTTCAGCAGCGCTCGACTAATTGCTCCGTCCGAATGAACTATTTACTGGGGCAAATTCCATGAAGTTTTCGAAGCGCCTTTCTATTGTGGCAATTCTTGCGGCTGCAACCGCGCTCACCCCGCTCATCGCACAGACGGTGGCGGACGAAGCCACGCAAGAAGCGAAACTTGACATTCCGGACGGACAAAAATTGTTCGGCAAGAATGACCCGAATGTACGCCGCGCAACCGCACAGGTGAATGGTGAAATCATCACCGGCACCGATATCGATCACCGACTTGCACTTATTCTGGCAGCAAACGATAACAAGCTGCCGGAAGAGGAAGTCGCGCGTTTCCGGGCTCAGATTTTGACTAATCTGATCGACGAGACCCTGCAAATTCAGGAAGCCGCTGCGAACGAAATTGAGGTTACCGAGGCCGAGGTCAATCAGTACTTTGCGCGCGTGTCACAGCAGAATTTCAATCGTCCTGCCGGCGAAGTCGAGAAATATCTGGTGTCGATCGGTTCATCGGTTGCGACTCTCAAGCGACAGATCAAGGGCGAATTGTCGTGGAGCCGTCTGCTTTCACGCAACGTTCGTCCGTCGGCCAATGTCAGCGACGACGAGGTCAATGCGATTATCGAGCGTATTAAGAAGAACAAGGGTTCGACCGAATATCGCCTCGGCGAAATCTATCTTTCGGCAACTCCCGAAACGATGGAGGCGGTGAGCGCAAACGCGAAAAAGATTATGGATCAGTTGCGACAGGGCGGCAATTTCGTCGCTTATGCCCGCCAATTTTCCGAAGCTTCGACGGCGCCGGTCGGCGGCGATCTCGGCTGGCTATCGTTAGGCCAACTACCGCAATCGCTTGCCAATGCTGCAACCAATATGAGCGCAAACGAGGTTATTGCCGTGCCTTCTCCCGGTGGCATCTCGATATTATTGTTGATCGACAAGCGACAGGTCGCGACCAGCGACCCGCGTGATTCGGTGCTTAGCCTGAAGCAAGTTGCGATCACCTTCCCGGCTGGCACGACGGAGGCCCAGGTTGCTCCGTTGGTAAAGAAATTCAGCGAGGAAACGCAAAAGGTGAATGGCTGCGGCGCCGCTGATGCGATGGCAACGCAGTTGGGTGCCGACGTCGTCAACCGTGACGGCATCAAGATCCGCGATTTGCCGCCAGCTTTGCAACAGGTCATGCTTGAATTGCAGATTGGCCAATCGACTCCGCCATATGGATCGCTTGCCGACGGCGTTCGCGTGTTTGTGCTGTGCGGTCGCGACGCGCCGCAAGATTCCGCCACCGAATCGTTCGACGAAATTATGTCGCGGCTCGAGGAAGAACGCGTGAACAAGCGCGCGCGCATCTATCTGCGCGATTTGCGCCGCGACGCCGTTATCGAATATAATTAAGCAATGGAGCGTCGACTGACCTTGCCACTGGCGGTGTCGGTCGGCGACCCTGCCGGAATCGGTCCGGAAATTATCGGCAAGGCATGGGAAGCGCGCCACGACAGGTCACTGCCGCCGTTTTTTGCCATAGGTGACGTGGGGAGCTTTGCTCCGCACTGGGGCGGCCCGGTAATCAAGATCGACGACCCTGCCGATACTGAAAAACATTTCGATACCGCGCTGCCCGTGATCCAGCTGCATAGTTGCATTTCGGTTGTGCCGGGAATTCCCGATCTTGACGGAGCACATTGCGCGTACCAGGCGCTTGAAATGGCAATCGGTTTTGCCCGCGCCGGAAGTGCCGCTGCATTGGTCACAGGCCCCGTATCCAAGGCACAGCTTTATGCCGTCGGCTTCACCCATCCCGGCCAAACCGAATTCATTGCCGAACGGTGCGGTGTTTCCAAAAACAATGCTGTGATGATGCTCGCCGGACCGGATTTGCGGGTCGTGCCGATGACCACGCATATTCCGCTGGCTTCGGTTGCGGGCAAGCTCGACGGACGCCTCATCCGGCAGCGTTTGCGTGCGACTGCAAAGGGCTTGCAACGCAATTTCGGCATCGAGAAACCACGCCTGGCGGTGGCTGGTTTCAATCCGCACGCGGGTGAATCGGGAAATATGGGACGTGAGGAAATCGACCTTTTTGCGCCAGCCATCGCGCAAATTATTGCCGAAGGTTTCGATGTAATCGGCCCGCTGCCTGCCGACACAATGTTTCACGCCGAGGCTCGGTCACATTATGATGCGGCATTGTGCGCCTATCATGATCAAGCGCTGATTCCGTTAAAGACGCTTTATTTCCATGACGCCGTCAACATCACGCTCGGTCTGCCCGTCGTTCGCACCTCACCTGATCATGGCACGGCGTTCGGCATTGCCGGCCAGAACAAGGCGTGGCCCAACTCGATGATCGCAGCGATCAAAATGGCCGAGATGGCGGCGTTGAACCGCATGGCTGCCGACGCGGCAGCATGAACCGGCCCGAGCTGCCGCCGCTGCGCGAGATCATAAAACGGCATAACCTGTCGGCGAGCAAGGCGCTGGGACAGAATTTCCTGTTCGACGAGCAATTGCTGGACCGGATTGCCGGTATCCCCGGTGACCTCGACGGGGCAAATGTCTATGAAGTCGGCCCCGGCCCCGGTGGCCTCACACGCGCATTATTGCGGGCTGGTGCACAGGTAACCGCCGTCGAACGCGATCACCGTTGTCTGCCTGCTTTAGCCGAACTCGCCGAAGCCTTTCCGGGCAAGCTCCGTGTGATCGACGACGATGCGATGAAGATCGATCCCGCAGCAGAGATCGGCGCGCCGTTTCATATCGTTTCCAACTTGCCTTATAATGTCGGTACCGCGCTGGCCGTTGGCTGGCTGAGTGGGGAGCTATGGCCTCCCGCCTGGCAATCGCTGACCTTGATGTTCCAGCGCGAGGTTGCCGAGCGGATTGTCGCTTCGCCTCAGTCCAGCTCGTTCGGTCGGCTGGCGATCCTTGCACAGTGGCGATCCACCGCCAGGATCGCGATGCCAGTCCATCGATCAGCATTTACCCCGCCGCCTAAAGTGATGTCAGCGGTGGTGCATTTCACGCCAACCGATGCGCCTGCGGGCGTCAGCATGGCGACATTGGAGAAACTGACCGGCGCTGCATTTGGTCAACGCCGCAAGATGCTGCGGCAAAGCCTGAAGGCAATGCCCGGCGGGCTAGACGCGTTGGCGACCACCGGCATAGCCCCAGATCGCCGACCGGAAACGCTGGAACTACCGGAATGGCTGGCAATGGCCCGTGCGATTGATGCAGGGGTGGCAAAGCTTGGCGACGCCCGCTAAAGGTCGGCGATGCAATCGCTTACCCCCAAAGAAACCGCCACGCTGGAGCGAATCGAACATGATCCGATGCTGGCGCAGGTGCAGACTTGGGCGGCGGTTAACAGTGGGTCGGGCAATCTAACCGGTCTGCGCACCACCGCCGGATTACTCGCCGACGGTTTTGCCGCGCTGCCCGGCAAGGTTGAGCTCGTTGATCCTAAGCCGGTCGAGCGCGTGCGCGCCGATGGCGTCGTAGAGACCGTCGAACATGGCCGCCATCTTGTTTTGACAGTCCGTCCCAAGGCGCCGGTGCAGTTGCTTTTTACCGGCCATATGGACACGGTTTTCGCCGCAGATCATGCGTTTCAAACGCAGCAGTGGCTGGAGGATGGTGTGCTTAACGGCCCCGGCGTGGCAGATATGAAGGGCGGCATTTCGGTTATGCTAGCCGCGTTGTCAGTGACAGAAAGCAGTGCAGGTTTTGACCGAGTGGGTTATCAGGTGCTGATTAACAGCGATGAAGAAGTCGGATCGCCCTCATCCGCTACTCTCATCGCTCAACTCGCCAAATCGAAACTAGCCGCGCTCACCTACGAACCCGCTCTACCAGACGGCACCTTGGCCGGAGCCCGCGCGGGCAGTGGCAATTTTTCGATAATTATCACCGGCAAAAGCGCGCATGCCGGGCGCAATCCGGACGACGGCCGCAACGCGCTTTTGGCCGCAGCGGACCTGGCGTTGCGATTGAAGGCACTCACACGCGAAGGTTTATCTGTAAACCCTGCAAAAATAGAGGGTGGCAGCCCGAACAACGTCGTGCCCGACCACGCCGTGCTGCGTGTCAATCTGCGCCCGCATAGTCCCGAACTTGAAATCTTCGCGCATCAAGAGATCAAGAAAATTGTCGTTCAAATCGAACGAGAACATCAGGTCCGCGCGCATCTGCATGGCAGTTTCGGTCGCCCGCCAAAACCCATTGATGCAGGCGCGGAAAAGCTGTTCGGTCTTGTTAAGCAATGCGGTGCTGATTTGGGGCTGGCGATCAACTGGCGTTCCACCGGTGGCGTGTGCGACGGCAACAATATTGCTGCTTGCGGCGTGCCGGTTGTCGACACAATGGGTGTGCGCGGCGGCAGCATCCACAGCGCCGACGAATTTCTCATCACCGAAAGCCTTGTCGAGCGCGCGCGTCTGTCTGCGCTGACCATAATGCGGATTGCCGCCAAAGGAAGGTTATGACGTTTATCATCCGCCCCGCCAATATGAACGATGTCCAGCCAATCTACGAAATGGCCAAGCGCACCGGTGGCGGTTTCACCAACCTGCCGCCCGACCGCAAGGCACTGACCGCAAAGCTTGAAAAATCGGCAGCGGGATTTGCGCGCACCGACGATATCGTCAACGA
>JANONL010000057.1:0-2898 GCA_031420815.1 Sphingomonadales bacterium
CCGGGCATTCGGTAGATCGATTTTGTTTATTATCGGAATTATTTTAAGATTCGAATCAATGGCAAGATTAGCATTTGCTATTGTTTGAGCTTCTACCCCTTGAACAGCGTCAACAACTAGCAAAGCACCTTCACAGGCAGCTAAAGATCTCGATACTTCGTACGAAAAATCTACATGACCGGGTGTATCGATTAGGTTTAATAAATATTCGTCTCCGTTATTTGCTTTATAGACCATTCTTACGGCCTGTGCTTTTATGGTTATCCCGCGTTCTCGCTCAAGCTCCATACTATCTAAAACCTGATCAACCATTTTTCGGCTAGAAATAGTATTTGTTTTCTCAAGCATCCTGTCTGCAAGGGTTGATTTGCCGTGATCTATGTGCGCTATTATGCTGAAATTGCGGATGCGGGAGAGTTCGGTGGACATGAAGCTGCTGCGTTTCAATCAAAAAAGGCGGAATAGCCCTACATTCGGCTGCGCCCTAGCAGGGGGCAGCAATCGCATCAAGCGCGGTGCGAAGCCGCGCTTCACCAACGCCGCGAACCAGCGCATAACGCACGCCGCGATTGTCGAGCTCGGCCTTGCACAGCTCAAAGAAATGCCGCCGGTCCGCTGAAGCACTGTAAACCCGCAGGCCGTCGTCAACAAAGGGCAGGTCTATGTCGAGGAGCAGGTAGAGGTCGGCATAGCCTGTGAAGCCACCGAACCACGCGGCGCGGGTTCCAAACATCATCTCGGCCCAAACTGCGGTTATAAGGGGGTCGGTGTCGAACAGCACCAGCTTGCCGTCCCGCGCCACCGCCGCATGGTTCATCGCGTCCTGCATCTTTGCGATATGCACGAGCGCGCCCATGTCGATATCGGTACCGTTCGCTTCACAATAGGCGCGGCCATATTCGGGTACGACTTCGCACCCGTATATGGCTGCGAGGCGGGTGCCGAGCGTGGACTTTCCGGTGCTTTCCGGGCCGTGCAGGCAGATGCGTTTCATGTGCGTTCCGCTTTGCGCCATTCGACTAGGCCTACGATCGCCAACAACAAGAATAGCCCATAAAGCCCAGCGGTCAAATGCAGATCTTTGGCTATGTAGAGCGGGACAGAGATTAGGTTGACGATTATCCAATAGTGCCAGTTCTCGGCATATCTGCGCGTCATCAAAATCTGGCCTGCGACCGAGAGCATTGCAACCGACGCGTCCCAATAGGGATAGCTGGCATCGGTATTGACGCCCATGACGAAGCCCCAAACAGCAATCGCGGTAATTGAGGCCGCTATCGATCCGGCATAGGCTAGCGCGTTCAAACGGCGAACCACGATATCGCCCTCTTCGGCTTTACTCCTTCCCCAAGCCCACCAGCCGTAGATGTTCACAACGACGAAAAAGACCTGCAACCCCGCATCGCTATACAACTTGGCGCCATAGAAAATCACGGCGTAAAACGACACCATTGCAATCCCGAACGGGAAATTCCAAACCGACCGGCGGATAATCAGCACGATGTTGGCAATGCCCAGCAGGACGGCGGTGGTTTCGATTGCAGACATTATGGCGTTCCTGCCATCTGCCCCGCGTAAAATCCAGCCACCAAACGATTTTCCAGCAATTGACCTGCGCGTCCACCCGTGCAATCTCTAAGCAATAAGAACGGGAGAGGACAGCGCGATGGCGGAGAAAAAATCGGGCGAGAAGAAAGCCAAGAAAGGTTCGGCTTTTACCGGGATGGCGGGCGCATTTGATGCCGCGAACGACGCGACGATGGCTTTAGGGCCACTGACGGGGTTGGCGCGCGAAGATTTTATCGGTGCGATTGGTCTGATGCTGCGTCAGACTGCAGCGAACCCCGACAAGGCTTTCAAGGCAGCAGGGGCGTTCTCGGAAGACGTTATCCAAATCCTGACCGGCAAGTCCGATCTGGCACCCGATGCCAAGGACAAGCGCTTCATGGACCCCGCGTGGCAATTCAACCCGTTTTTCAAAGCAGGCGCACAATATTATCTCGCGGTGCAAAAGGGTGTCAAAAGCTATATCAAAGACCTCGAACTGGACGCGCTGGAACGCGACCGCGCCAACTTCATTTCGCAGATCATCATTGACGCGCTGGCCCCGACCAATAGCTTGATTGGCAACCCGACCGCACAAAAACGGCTGGTTGACTCTGGCGGGCTGTCTCTCGTGAAGGGCCTTAAAAACGCCTATAATGACATGGTTCACAACGATATGATGGTGAGCCAGGTCAACAAAAAGCCGTTCAAACTGGGCGAAAATATCGCGACCGCGAAAGGTGCCGTCGTTTACCGCGATGAACGGTTCGAACTGGTCCAATATGCAGCCACGACGGATAAGGTCTACGCCATCCCACAACTGACCATCCCGCCGCAAATCAACAAAATGTATATCAACGATCTGAGCCCTGAAAAATCGGTCATCAAATGGCAGACCGACCACGGCATTCAGCCCTTCATGATCAGCTGGCGCAACCCGGTTGAGGAGCAGGGCGATTGGGGCATGGCCGAATATATCGAAAGCTGCATCAAGGCGCTCGATGTGGTGTGCGACATTACCAGCAGCGATAAGGTCAACGTTTCGGGCGGTTGCTCGGGCGGGCAGACGATGTCGGTATTGCTCTCGAAACTGGCGTCAATGGGCGATGAGCGGGTGAACGCGATCACCATGATGGTCTGTGTGCTTGAACCACGGCCCGGCGATACCGAGGCGAGTTCGTTGGTGTCGCATAACGGCATCGCTCTGGCGCGGCAGCGCGCGGCGAAGAAGGGCGTAATTGAGGGGAGCAGTCTCGCGCGCGGTTTCGCGTGGTTGCGACCCAATGATCTGATCTGGAACTATGTCATCAACAACTATTTGATGGGCGACGATCCGCCCGCGTTTGACATCCT